>NZ_JACBXB010000370.1 GCF_013870575.1 Pseudonocardia pini | reverse complement strand
CCGGGCCGGTGCCGCACCACGAGTGCCCCGGACAGGCCGCAGGCGACCACGAAGAGCAGGGAGGCCGAGTCGGTGACCGGGGTGCCCGCGCGGATCGCCAGGACCCAGGCCAGCGCCGCGAGGGCGACCACGACGGCGGCCGCGGGGTAGGCGAGCCTGCTCACCTCTCGATCACGAACGGCGGCGGGTGAACGTGAACGCCCCGATCAGCCACAACGCGCCCGGGAGCACCGCTCCGTACTGGGCCGGGGCCGCCTGCGTGGCGATCAGCAGCACCGCGCAGACCACTCCGAACCACGCCGTCGGCCGTCCGACGGCGCGGTGGCGCAGCCCGGCGACCGCCGTCGCCGCGGCGCTGCAGGCGAGACCGGCCCACAACCACGGGACCGTGTTGTAGAAGACCACGTAGCCGCCGATCGAGTCCGGGTCGAGCGGGCCCTGCAGCGCCCACCACAGGTCCGTGTCGAACCCGGCACCGACCAGCAGCGCGACGGCGGTCAGCCCCACCCCGGCTCCCGCGACGGCGGGCAGCAGCGAGACCGGCGGCAGGACCCCGCGCAGGTGCCGCACGAGACCCGCGCCGAACACCACGAGCAACCCGGCCACCACCGCGCACACCACCTGGTGGACCAGCACGAGCAGCGTCGACCCGCGGACGGCCGCCAGCAGCCGCTCGTTGTCGGCGAGCAGCCCCGCCGCCGGGTCGTAGAGGTTGGCGGTCGCCATCAGGCCTGCGAGGCCGAGGACGCCTGCGGCGACCCCGCACCACGCCCACGCGGTGGGTCGGGTCCGGGGGATCGCCGTCGTGGGGGGCTCGTCGGCCCGCAGGGGTGTCGTCATGGGGCGAACCCTCGCCCGGATCCCGTCCCGACCGCCCGTGTCATCGTGTCCCGGGCGCCCGGGACAGGCCGTCACACAGCTGTAACGCGGGACACCTTCCCCTGACACCAAACTGTCGACAATCGACCAAGTGCAGACAGCGACAGCAGCTCCCCCGATGGGGGTGAGAGCGCTCCGGACGGCCTACAGGGCAGGCACGCTGCGTCCCCTCACCGTGGTCGAGGACGTCCTCGCGCGCATCGCCAGTCGTGGGGACGACGCGGTGTGGATCTCCGTCGTCGCCGCCGCCGACCTGCGGCGTCGGGCCGCCGAGCTGGAGCGGCTCGACCCGGCCGAGCTCCCCCTGTACGGGATCCCGGTCGCGGTCAAGGACAACATCGACGTCGCAGGGCTGCCGACCACGGCCGCCTGCCCCGCCTTCGCCTACACCCCTGCCGTCGACGCCGGGTCGGTGCGGCGGCTGCGGGAGGCGGGCGCGATCGTCGTCGGCAAGACGAACCTGGACCAGTTCGCCACCGGGCTCAACGGCACCCGCTCCCCCTACGGCGCGCCCGAGAGCGTGTTCGGCGGCGACCTGATCTCCGGGGGATCGAGCTCCGGGAGCGGGGTCGCCGTCGCCGCCGGGATCGTGCCGGTCGCCCTCGGCACGGACACCGCGGGTTCCGGGCGGGTGCCCGCCGCGCTCAACGGGATCGTGGGTCTCAAGCCGACCCGGGGGCTCGTCGGGGCGTCCGGGGTGCTGCCCGCCTGCCGGTCACTGGACTGCGTCAGCGTGTTCACCCGCGACCTCGCCGACGCGGCCACCGTCCTCGAGGTCCTCGCGGGCCCGGACCCGGCGGACCCGTGGTCACGCACCGGACCCCGGACGCCGGTGGGGGACCTCGTCGTCGCGCTCCCCGACGGGCTGGACTTCGACCGCGGCGACGGCACCGTCGACGGGCCCATGGCCGAGGCCTTCGCGCGGGTCGCCGAGGGTGCGGCGGCCACAGCCGCCGGGTTCGTACGGACCGGGGTGGAGCCGCTGCGGGAAGCGGGCGACCTGCTCTACGGCGGACCGTGGGTCGCCGAGCGGCTGGCCGTGCTGGAGGGCTTCCTCGCCACGAACCGCGACGACGTCCTGCCGGTCACCCGCGCGGTGGTCGAGCGCGGCGCGGACTTCTCCGCCGTCGACGCCTTCCGCGGGACCTACCGCCTGCAGGAGCTCAAGGCCTGGGCGGCGGGGCTGTTCGCGACCGCGGACGTTCTGCTGCTGCCCACCGTCGCGACCACCTTCACCCGCGCCGAGCTGGCCGAGGAGCCCGTCTCCCGCAACCTCGTCCTCGGCCGGTACACGCAGTTCACCAACCTGCTCGATCTCGCCGCCGTCGCCGTGCCCGCCGGGTTCACCGGCGACGGACGGCCCTGCGGGGTGACCCTCGTCGGCCCCGCCTTCTCCGAGACCCGGCTGCTGGCCGCAGCCGCCGCGCTCGTCACCACACCGATGGAGGCCCCATGACAGGCTCTGTGGACTACGGCACGAGCACGCGCACCGCGACCATCGGCCCGGTCGCGGCCCGCCCCTACGCCTGGCCCTTCGACAGCGCGGTGCCCGCGTCGAAGGTCGCGATGATCAACATCGACTGGCAGACCGACTTCTGCGGGCCGGGCGGCTACGTCGACCGGATGGGCTACGACATCTCGTTGACCCGCAAGGGACTCGGCCCCACCGCACGGCTGCTCGCCCACGCCCGGGAGACCGGGATGCTGGTGATCCACACCCGCGAGGGCCACGCACCGGACCTCTCCGACCTGCCCGCCAACAAGCGCTGGCGGTCGAAGCAGATCGGCGCGGAGATCGGGTCCGAGGGTCCCACCGGGCGGATCCTCGTCCGCGGCGAGCCGGGCTGGGAGATCGTCCCCGAGGTGGCGCCGATCGCGGGCGAGGTCCTCATCGACAAGCCGGGCAAGGGGGCGTTCTACGCGACCCAGCTCGACCTGGTGCTGCGCTCGGGCGGGATCACCCACATCCTGCTGACCGGCATCACCACGGACGTCTGCGTGCACACCACCATGCGCGAGGCGAACGACCGCGGCTACGAGTGCCTGATCCTGAGCGACTGCACCGGCGCCACCGACCCGTCCAACCACGACGCCGCCCTGCACATGGTGACCATGCAGGGCGGGGTGTTCGGCGCCGTCGGGACCTCCGACGCCGTCGTCGAGGCGACCACCTGGAGCACCCCGTGACCACAGTCGACGCCGCACCCGGCGCCTACACCTTCGATCCCGCGACCACCGCACTGGTGATCATCGACATGCAGCGGGACTTCTGCGAGCCCGAGGGCTTCGGCGAGACCCTGGGCAACGACGTGTCGTTGCTGCGCAGCGTCATCCCGCCGCTGCAGGAGGTCCTCGCCACCGCACGGGCCACCGGCATGACCGTGATCCACACCCGCGAGGGCCACGTCCCGGACCTGAGCGACTGCCCGCCCGCGAAGCTCAACCGCGGCGAGCCCTCGCTCCGGATCGGCGACCCGGGCCCCAAGGGCCGCATCTTGATCCGCGGCGAGTACGGCCACGACA
This sequence comes from Pseudonocardia pini, assembly GCF_013870575.1. GTDB lineage: Bacteria > Actinomycetota > Actinomycetes > Mycobacteriales > Pseudonocardiaceae > Pseudonocardia > Pseudonocardia pini. The sequence goes on along the minus strand of NZ_JACBXB010000370.1, from coordinate 1,924 downwards.
TCATCGACGAGCTCAAGCCGGAGCCCGGCGAGCTGGTGATCGACAAGCCCGGCAAGGGGTCGTTCCACGGGACCACCTTCGGCGCCGAGCTGGAGGCGCGCGGCATCACGAGCCTGGTCGTCGCAGGGGTCACCACCGAGGTGTGCGTGCACACCACCGTCCGGGAGGCCAACGACCGCGGCTACGAGTGCCTCGTGCTCTCGGACTGCACCGGCTCGTACTTCCCCGAGTTCCACCGCGTCGCGCTCGAGATGGTCGCCGCCCAGGGCGGGATCTTCGGGTGGGTCGCGGACTCCACCGCCCTACTGTCCGCCCTCACCGCCCAGGAGGCCGTGGCATGACCACGACAGAACCCACCGAGAAGCCCGCACCGATGAAGCTGTCCTGGTGGGTCACCGGGGACACCAACGCGTTCTTCGGCCTGGGGTTCAACACCCTGGTCAACGTGCTGGTGCTCTCCGGACTCTGCCTCGGCGTGATCAACATCCCGGGGGCGGACGTCTTCGGCGTGATCCTCCCGGCGCTCGGCGTCCAGCTCCTGATCGGCAACGTCTACTACACGTACCTGGCCCGGCGGCTCGCCCGCCGCGAAGGCCGGACGGACGTCTGCGCGATGCCGTACGGCCCGTCCGTGCCGCACATGTTCATCGTCGTCTTCGTGATCATGCTGCCGATCTACCTGACGACCAACGACCCGCTCGTCGCCTGGGCGGCGGGGCTGGCGTGGTCGCTCATCATCGGCGTGATCGTGCTGCTCGGCGCGTTCGTGGGGCCGTACATCCGCAAGTACACGCCGCAGGCAGCCATGCTCGGCACGCTCGCCGGCATCTCGATCGCCTTCATCTCGATGCGGCCCGCCGCGCAGATGTTCACGGCGCTGTGGATCGCCCTGCCGGTCATGGTGATCATCCTGATCGGGTTCTTCACCGACCTGAAGCTGCCGGGCAACATCCCGGTCGGGCTCGCGGCGCTGCTCGTGGGCACGGCGATCGGCTGGGTCGGCGGGTACATGTCCGGCGACGCCGTCGCCGCCGCTGCCTCGGACGTGTCCGTCAACCTGCCGTGGTTCGACTTCGGCAGACTCGCCGACGGGCTGGCGGACGTCGCCCCGCTGCTCGCCACGGCCATCCCGTTGGGCATCTACAACTTCACCGAGGGCATGACGAACGTCGAGTCCGCGGCCGTCGCGGGCGACGAGTACAACCTGCGCTCGATCCTGGTCGCCGACGGTGCGGGCGCGATCGTCGGTGCGGCCCTGGGCTGCCCCTTCCCGCCCGCGGTCTACATCGGACACCCGGGCTGGAAGGCCGCGGGCGGCCGGACGATGTACTCGCTCGCCTCCGGCGTCGTGATCGCGCTGATGTGCTTCCTCGGCCTGTTCTCGCTGCTCGGAGCCCTGCTCCCGCTGCCGGCCATCGTGCCGATCCTGCTGTACATCGGCCTGCTGATCGGCGCCCAGGCCTTCCAGGAGACCCCGAAGCGGCACGCCGTGGCGGTGGTCATCGCGATCATCCCGAACATCGCCTCCTGGGCGACGGGGCTGATGAACAACGCCCTCTCCGCCGCCGGGACCACGGCGGCCGAGGTGGGCGAGGACGCCTTGGCGAACGCCGGGCTCGTCTACCACGGCACCGCGCTGCTGGGTGGCGGCGCGATCCTCGCCGGTCTCGTGCTGGGCTCGATCACCGCGTTCATCATCGACAAGAACTTCTTCGCCGCCGCGATCTACTCCGCGATCGGCGGAGTGCTCGGGTTCATCGGGCTCATCCACGCGGAGTCCGTCGGATGGAACGTCGGCGGGCAGATCGCGCTGGGCTACCTGTTCGCGGCCGTCGTGCTGGCGATCTTCGGGCTGGTCATGCGGGGTCGTCAGGACTCGGACGGGGTCCGTGAGGACCAGCCGGTCGCGGCCGACCTGGTGGGC
>NZ_JACBXB010000036.1 GCF_013870575.1 Pseudonocardia pini | reverse complement strand
GGTCCGGCGCCCTCCTGTTCGCGGGCGGGCTGAGCAGCGTGCTGCCCATGCCACCGCTGGGCGCGCTCGCGCTGTCCGCGGCCGCCCTGCGGAACCACGCGCTCACCCTGCACGCCGCGCTCGCGGCGGAGGGCGTCTACGCCGGGACCCTCACGATCGGCGGACTGGTCGAACGGGGCGACATCCACGCGGCCGTGACCGCGAACCCGGAGCTGTTCGGCGGCGCCGCGGCCCGCACACTCGATCCCGACGACCTGGCGGACACGGTGTGGCGCATGGTCACCGACCGCACGGAACCCGAGGTCGTCGTCACCGCGCCGGCCTGAGGCGCGCCTCCCGCAGCGCGCTGCGGCGGATCTTGCCCGCGTCGTCCCGCAGCTGCTCGCCGGTGAGCTCGATCGAGCGCGGCACCTTGTACGGCGCCAGCCGGCCGCGGAGGAACTCGCGCAGCTCATCCGGCGAGGAACGGCCGGTGAGGTGCACGATCGCGTGGACCACGTTGCCGTAGTCCTCGTCCGGCAGGCCGACGACCGCACTGTCCACGACCGCCGGGTGCTCGGCGAGCGCGGCCTCGATCTCCGCCGGGTACACGTTCGCGCCGCCCACGAGGATCATGTCGGTCTGCCGGTCGGCGAGGTAGAGGTAGCCCTCGTCGTCGAACGAACCCATGTCCCCCAACGACTCCCACCCGTCCCGCTCCCGCGCGGAGGCGCCGACGTAGGAGTAGGTGCGACCCTCCCCGTCGGGCCGCATCCAGATCTCGCCGACCTCGCCGGGCGTCAGCTCGCGGAAGTCCTCGCCGCGCACGCTCATCCGCCCGCGCTGCACCCGCCCGACCGAGCCGGGGTGGGCGAGCCAGTCCACGCCGTCGATCATGCAGTTGGCCTGCGCCTCGGTGCCGGAGTACAGCTCGATCACGGTCTCCGGGCCGACCCAGTCCAGGAACCCGCGCTTGACGTGCGGCGGGCACGGCGCCCCGACGTGCAGCACCGTCCGCAGCGAACGCAGGTCCGCCGCGGCCCGGACCTCCGCGGGCAGGCGCAGCATCCGGCCCATCATCGTGGGCACCACGTACAGCCAGGTAGCCCGGTGCTCGGCGACGAGGTCCAGGACGCGAGCCGCGTCGAACCGTCCCATGAGGACGACGTGGTGTCCGTGGAGGAGCGCCATCAGGGAGAACATGTACGGCGCGTTGTGGTAGAGCGGCGCCGAGGACAGGAACACCCCGTCGCGGTCGATCCGCAGCAGCGGTGCGCGAGCCAGCACCGCCTCGACGCTCGCCACCTGACCGGCCACGATCAGCTTCGGCCTGCCGGTGCTGCCCCCGGAGGTGGGCGCCTTCCACGAGGGCCCGACGACGTCCGGCAGCGGCTCCGCCTCCCCCTCGCCGAGGTCCTCGTCCCCGGTCAGCCAGGGACGCCCGTCCGCCGGGTCCAGCCCCACGACGACGGCGGGATCGGCCAGCGCCACCAGTGCCGCCAGCTCCGCGGGAGGAAGCCGATGCGACAACGGTTGGGGCACGGCGCCCAGCTTCCACGCGGCGACCGAGCACTCGACGTGCCGGATGCCGTTCGGCAGCGCGATGGACACGTGGTCCCCGGCCCGCACCCCGAGCGCGGCGAACCGGCGGGCGAGGCGGTTCGTGCGGGCGTCGAGCTCGCGGCGGGTGACGGTGCCGTGGTCGTCGGTGACCGCGGGGGCGTCGGGTGCGGTGGCGGCCAGCTCCCGGAGCCGCACGGCGAGCGGCGTACCCGCGCCGTGGTCCGCCCGGCCCTCGACCCGCTCGTCCTCGCACGCGGTCATCCGGTGGCACCTCCCCGTCGAGCCCTCCTCGGACCCTACGTCCCCCGCGGGCGTGTCCGACTCACCCGCCGCCGATGTCCGACTCGCGCGTCGAGATGTGGGGACTCGCGGAACGATTCCGCGAGTCCCCCCGTTTCGACGCGCGAGTCGGACAGCGCGGGTGGGTCAGCGGGTGGGTCAGGTGCCGCTCGTCGCACCCGCCGCGGCGACCGTGGCGATGGTGGCCACGATCGCGGCCTCGGCGGCCTTCACGCTCCCGGCGACGGCGTCGTTGATCGGCTCCTCCGCGGTGAAGGCCTCGGCACGGGCGCGGGCCGCCTTGCGGTCGGGGCGCTCCACGAAACGGTTGAGCAGCTGCGCGGCCGCGAGCAGGGCGGCCAGGAGCTTGGTCTCCTCCGTCGGCGCGGGATCGACGCCGGTCAAGGCGTCGACGACGGCGCGCTCGATCGGGCGCACCACCTCGTCGCCGGTCTCGGTGCGCGGGAACTTCTTCTGCGTGATGCCGAGGAACCTCGTCCGACCGTCCTCCACGAGCCCCTTCTCGGCGAGCCCGACGCCGAGCCGCTCCTGGAGCTTGAGCTTGCGCGGCAAGGTCTCGACCCAGCGCTGGGCCTTCCGTTCCTTCCCGTCCGACTCGATGAGCGACAGCGCCTCGCGGTGCAGTGGTTCGGCGGGTCCGGGCGCGTTCTCCCTGCTCACCCGCTTGTCCACGACCTGGATGCAGCCGCGGCGGGCCAGCGCGATCAGGACCGCCCCGCCCAACGCCGCGTCGATCCCGTACGTCGCCCGGTCCCGACCCGTGGTCGGGTTGCGGGACAACAGGAACACCTTCTCCTCGAGCGTCAGCTCCGCCACGGCGGCGACCCTACCGACTGCGGAGCAGGTCTGCGCACCTCTCCCCCACCATCATCGTGGTGATGTTCGGGTTGATCGCCGGCAGGAACGGCAGCACCGAGGCGTCCGCGACCCGCAGCCCCTCGACGCCCCGCACCCGCAGCTGCGGGTCCAGCGGCGCGAGCGGATCCGTCGCCGGGCCCATCTTCACGGTGCAGGCCGGGTGGTAGACGGTGTTGTGCGTCCTGACGACGTAGTCCTCGATCTCCGCGTCGGTGACGGCATCGGGACCGGGGGCCAGCTCGCGCGCCACCCACTCCTTCAGCGCGGGCTGCTCGGCGATGCGTCGGGCGAGCCGGATCCCCTCGATCATGACGCGCATGTCGTGGCCCTCGGGATCGGTGAAGTACCGGGGATCGACGCGGGCGCGGTCGCGGAAGTCCTTGCTGCGCAGCCGGACCGTGCCCCGCGACCGCCCGCGCGTGACGTTCGGGGTGAGGCAGAAGCCGTTGTCCGTGGTCGGGTAGCCCCAGCGGACCGTGTTGAGGTCGAAGGGCACCGAGCCGTAGTGCATCATCAGGTCCGGCCGGTCCAGGCCGGGCTCGGTGCGGTGGAAGACGCCGATCTCCCACCACTGGGTGGAGGTCGTGACCATCGGCCGGGCCGACTCCCACATGACCAGGCCCTCGACGTGGTCGTCGAGGTTGGCGCCGACGCCCGGGGCGTCGACCAGGACGTCGATCCCGAAGTCCCGCAGGTGGTCCGCGGGCCCGATGCCGGACAGCATGAGCAGCTTCGGGGTGTCGATGGAGCCCGCGGAGAGGACCACCTCGCGGCCGGCGGTCACCGTGCGCCTGCCCGGTCCGATCCCCTGCTGGTACTCGACGCCGGTGGCCCGGGTGCCGTCGAACAGCACGCGAGACGCCCAGCAGTCCGTCAGCACCGTGAGGTTGGGCCGCGAGCCCATGACCGGGTGCAGGTAGCTGACGCTCGCCGAGGACCGCGTGCCGTCGGGCAGCGAGTTGATCTGGAAGAACCCCGCACCCTCGGTGATCGTGACGCCCTCGTTGAACCGCACCGTCGGCAGCCCGACGCCCGCGCAGGCCTCCAGCACCGCGACCCCGCACGGATCGGCGGGCGGGACCTGCATGAGGTTCACCGGGCCCGAGCGGCCGTGTCCCTCCCACGGTCCGTCGTTCGTCTCCAGCCGCTGGATGAGCGGCCAACAGGAGTCCGCCGACCAGCCGTCGCACCCGAGGGAGGCCCACTCGTCGAGGTCCTCGCGCGGGGTCCAGAAGGCGATGCAGGAGTTGTGCGAGGAGCACCCGCCGAGGACCTTGGCGCGGGCGTGCCGGAGGAACGAGTTGCCGTGCTCCTGCGGTTCGACCAGGTAGTCCCAGTCGTAGCCGGAGTCCAGCAGGAACATCCAGTCCTGGAGGCGGAGGATCGCGGGATCGTCCACGTCGGACGGTCCGGCCTCCAGCAGGCAGACGGTGACGGCGGGGTCCTCCGACAGCCGGGACGCCAGCGCGCAGCCCGCCGAGCCCCCGCCCACCACGACGTAGTCGAACCGCATCTACTGGGCCTCCATCTGCTTCGCGAGGTGCTCGGGCAGCGTGCCCAGCTTGTGCCTGCCGCGCAGCCGGAACCACAGCAGCCCGATCCCCATCACCAGCCCGATGAAGATGAAGGCGATGTAGCTGATCCAGCCCTCGCCGTAGACGTCCGCGCGCGGCCAGGCGAGGTTGATCGCCATCGCACCGCCCCACAGCACGGCCACGATGTTCACCGGCAGGCCGAGCCGCCCGAGCGAGAAGTACCCCGCCTCGCCGCCGGACCACTCGCCCTTGAGGCGCTTGACCAGCATGGGCACGGTGACCAGCAGGTACGCGATGTAGATCATGATGATCGCCACGCTCGTCACGGCGGTGAAGATCTCCGGGATCCCCACGCTGATCACCAGGATGACCACGGCGGCGACGCCGATGAGCACGGCGGGCACCACCGGCGTCTTGCGGACGGGATCGACCCTGGCGAGCCGCGCGCCGCCGGGCAGCGCGTTGTCCCGGGCCATGGCGAACATCAGCCGGATCGCGGCGGTGTGCACGGCCAGCGCGCACACGGTGACCGCGATGACGACGGAGATCAGGAACACCGTGCCGACGGGCCCGCCGAGCACCGTGAGGATCACCAGCTGGAGGCCGCCGCTCGCCTCCCCGAGGGCCGGGTCGCCGAGGTCCGGCATCGCGAGGATGGCGAAGAGCAGGATGAGCCCGCCGATCACGAACGAGGCGATGACCGCGCGCAGGATGGCGTTGGGCGCCGTCCGCCGCGGGTCGACCGTCTCCTCGCCCAGCGAGCTGGCCGTGTCGAACCCGTACATGACGTAGGCGCTGGCCAGCGCGGCGACGAGGAAGGCGCCGAAGTAGCCGCCGGTCATGCCCTCGCCCAGCCCGCGGGTGTCGAACAGCACCGAGGGCGGGTTGACGATGTTGACCGCCAACAGGATCACGATCAGCACCGCGGCGACCAGCTCGATGAACACGCCCACGGAGTTGATCCGCGTCATCAGCTTCACGCCGTACGCGTTGACCAGCGTGGTGAACAGGATCAGTACGGCACCCCAGATGAGGCCGTTGAGCTGGTAGTCGTTGTCCCCGGTGCCGTCGCCGACGAACTGGAAGCCGGACCAGATCTGCGGGAGCGTGAGCTGGTAGCCCAGCACCACGGCGGTGATGGTGACCACGGACGCGGTGAACATCATCCACCCGGCCAGCCACGAGACCGTCGGGCCCGCGAGGCGCTTCGACCAGTTGTAGACCGACCCCGCCACCGGGAACCGGCCCGCCAGCTCGGCGAAGCACAACGCCACCATCAGCTGGCCGACGAACACCAGGGGCCAGGTCCACCAGTAGACGGGCCCGCCGAAGCCGTAGCCGAGGTAGAAGAGCTGGAACGTGCCCGTCAGGATCGAGATGTAGCTGATCCCGGCGGCGAAGCTGGCGAACTTGCCGATGCTGCGGTCGAGCGACTGGCTGTACCCGAACTCGGCGAGCCCGTGATCCTGCTCGGACAATGCGACCTCCAGCTAGCCCTTGAACCACCCCTGCGGCGCGGGGGCGGTGTTCTGCCAGACGTGCTTGGTCTCCTGGTACTCGTGGAGGCCCGTGTACCCGAGCTCGCGGCCGTTGCCGGAGCGCTTCATCCCGCCCCACTCCGCACCGGGCACGTACGGGTGGTAGTCGTTGATCCACACGGTGCCGTGCCGCAGCGCGGAGGCGACCCGCTGGGCACGGCCCATGTCCTGGGTGAACACCGCGCCCGCCAGGCCGTACTCGGTGTCGTTGCCGAGCTCGATCGCCTCGGCCTCGGTGGTGAACCGCTCCACGGTGAGGATCGGGCCGAACGTCTCCTCGCGGATCACCCGGCTCGAGCGCGTGACGCCGGTGATCACCGTGGGCAGGTAGAAGAACCCCTTCGCCAACGCGGGATCCGCGGGCCGGGCGCCGCCGCAGACGATCGTGGCGCCTTCCTTCTTCGCCGAGTCGACGAAGCCCTCGATCTTGGCTCGGTGCGCCTCGGAGACCATGGGCCCGACCTCGACGCCCGCGTCGAGCCCGTTGCCCAGCCGGATCCGCTGCGCCCGCGACGCCACCTCGGCCACCAGCGCGTCCGCCAGGGAGTCCTCGACGATCAGCCGCGCGCCCGCCGAGCAGACCTGCCCGGAGTGCAGGAACACGGCGAGCATCGCGTAGTCCACGGCCAGCTCGAAGTCCGTGTCCGCGAAGACGATGTTGGGGTTCTTGCCACCCAACTCGACCGCCGTGCGCTTCACCGTCTCCGCCGACGCCCGGATGATCGCCTTCCCGGTGGCGAGCCCGCCGGTGAAGCTGACCATGTCGACGCCGGGGTGCTCGGTCAGCGGCGCGCCGACCGTGGGCCCGTCCCCCAGCACGATGTTGACGACGCCCGCCGGGACCCCGGCCTCCTCGCACAGCCTCACGAGCAGTATCGAGGTCAGCGGGGTGACCTCGGACGGCTTGATCACCATGGTGTTGCCGGCGGCGAGGGCGGGCGCGACCTTCCAGGACAGCTGCAGCAGCGGGTAGTTCCAGGGCGTGACCAGGGCGCACACCCCGACCGGCTCGTGCACGACCCTGCTGACGACGGCCGGTTGCCCGGTCTCGACCAGGCGTCCGGCGTCCTTGTCGGCGAGGTCGGCGTAGAAGCGGAAGACGGCGGTGACGTCGTCGACGTCGATCCGGCTCTCGACCAGGGTCTTGCCGGTGTCGAGGGTCTCGGTGTGCGCGATCTCCTCCTTGTCCCGCACGAGGAGGTCCGCGACCCGGCGCAGCAGCGCGCCGCGCTCCGGCGCCTCGACCGAGCGCCACGGACCGTGGTCGAAGGCGCGGCGGGCCGCGGCGACCGCGCGGTCCACGTCGTCCGCGCCCGCCTGGTCCACTGTGCGCACCACGGAGGCGTCGAACGGGTTCACGACCTGCGCGGACCCCCCGGAGCCGGAGGTCCACTCGCCGTCGATGAAGAGGTCGGACACCGGTGGAGGGTCCTCCCGATCGTTGATCGCGGTCAAGCACGGATACGGGACGAACGCCTATAGTTTCGCTATGAGCAACACGGAGCGCGCGCGGGACGGAGGCGTGCAGTCCGTGGACCGCGCCATCACCGTGCTCGAGATCCTCGCTCAGCGCGGCGAGGCCGGGGTCAGCGAGGTCGCCGCCGAGCTCGACGTGCACAAGTCCACCGCCTTCCGGCTGCTCGGTGCGCTGGAGGAGCGAGGGCTGGTGGAACAGGCCGCCGACCGGGGGAAGTACACCCTCGGGTTCGGGCTGATCCCGCTGGCGGGCGCGGTGTCCGGCCGGCTCGACGTGACGCGGATGGGCCGCGAGGCGTGCGAGCGGCTGGCGCTGGAGTTCGGCGAGACCGTCAACATCGCGGTGCTGCAGGCGCCGTGGGCCGTCAACGTGCACCAGGCCCGCGGGCCCTCGACGGTGCTGTCCTACAACTGGATCGGCCGGATCACGCCGCTGCACTGCACGTCGAGCGGCAAGGCGCTGATCGCCTGGCTGGAGGCCGCCGACCTGGGCCCGATGCTCAAGGACCTGGAGCTCGAACGGTTCACCGACCGGACCACGGTCACCCGGGACGAGCTGGAGGCCGACCTCGACCGGGTGCGGGAGCGGGGGTACGCGACGGTCGTCGAGGAGTACGAGATCGGGCTCAACGCCGTCGCCGCCCCGATCCGCGACCAGACCGGTGGGGTCGCCGGCGCCCTCTCCCTCGCCGGCCCCAGCTACCGCCTCCCGCCCACCCGGCTCGAGGACCTCGCCCCCACCGTCGTCGAGGCGGCGCAGGAGATCAGCCGCCGGATGGGATGGTGGGAGTGACGAGCAGCCGGACATCCACCCCGTAAGCTCCCTTTCGTGACGATTCCGGGGTCGCCGCGGTGAGCGGGCTGTTCGCACTGCTGGACGACGTCGCGGCGCTCGTGCGGATCACCGCCGCGTCGCTGGACGACATCGCGGGCGCGGCCGGGCGGGCCGGGGTCAAGGCGGCCGGTGTCGTCGTGGACGACGCAGCCGTCACTCCCCGCTACGTCCAGGGCCTCAAGCCCGAGCGCGAGCTGAACATCATCCGCCGGATCGCGGTCGGGTCGCTGCGGAACAAGCTCCTCTTCATCGTGCCCGCGGCGCTGCTGCTGAGCTGGCTCGCGCCGTGGCTGCTCACGCCGATCCTCATGCTCGGTGGGCTGTACCTCTGCTACGAGGGCGCGGAGAAGATCTGGGAGAAGCTCTCCGGGCACGAGGCCGCACCGGAGGAGAAGAACGCCGAGGCCGCCGCCGACCCGGTCGGACACGAGAAGAAGGTCGTGTCCGGCGCCGTGCGGACCGACTTCATCCTCTCGGCCGAGATCATGGTCATCGCGCTCAACGAGGTCGCGGGCGAGGCGTTCCTCCCCCGCGCGATCATCCTCGTGCTGGTCGCCCTCGCGATCACCGCGCTCGTGTACGGCGTCGTCGCCCTCATCGTGAAGATGGACGACCTGGGGCTGCTCCTGGCCGAGCGCGAGTCGGGCGCGGTGAGCGCGCTCGGCCGCGGGCTCGTGCGGGCCATGCCGATCGTGCTGGCGGTGCTGTCGACCGTCGGCATCGCGGCGATGCTCTGGGTCGGCGGGCACATCCTGCTGGTCGGGGTGGACGAGCTGGGGTTCCACCCGCCGTACGGGTTCGTGCACCACGTCGAGCTGCTGGTGCACGACGCCACCGGCCCGCTCGGCGGGTTCCTCGGCTGGCTCACCAACACCGCCCTGTCCGCCGTCGTCGGGGCGGTCGTGGGCGCGATCGTCGTGGCCGTGATGCACCTGCTGCCGAAGCGGCGGGCCCACGCCTGAGCTACCGGGCCACCACGAGCAGCACGAATGCGGCGACGATCACCGCGACCCGCACCCGGTGCAGCCGGTCCCAGCGCCCGATCTGCCGTGCCCAGTCCGCCGGGCGCTCCCCCGCCGACCACCGGATCACCCGGTTGTTGATCGGGACCAGGAGCGCTACCGACATGACCACGCCGACCAGCAGCAGAGCGACCGCCACCAGCACGGGCGTGCTCCACGCCAGCACGGTCCACACGCCGGCGAGCCCGACCGAGCCGATATACCAGAACGGCATCGCCCGACCCAGCCTCCTCCCGCCGTCGACGCGGCCCAGCAGGCCGACGCCGTCGGGCAGCCTGTCCAGGATCGGGTTGACCACGGCCGCGACGGACAGCTCCACCCCGACCAGCAACCCGACGACCACCACCGTGACCACCGCGAGCGTCTCCATGGGTCCTCCCAGGTTCTAGCAGTGCTAGCTTCTGGGCCGACGCTAGACGAGCGGCGCTCGATTGTCTAGCAGCGCTAGATTTTGTGCTACGGTGCGGTCGTGCCGGTGTCGGAACGCAAGGAACGGGAGCGCGCCGAGCGCCATCGCCTGATCGTGAGCACCGCCCGTGCGCTCGCGGAGGCCGAGGGCTGGGAGGCCGTGACGACCCGGCGGCTCGCCGAGCGCATCGAGTACAGCCAGCCGGTGCTCTACAGCCATTTCCGCGGCAAGGACGAGATCGTCGACGCCGTCGCGCTCGAGGGGTTCGCCGAGCTGGCCACCGCCCTCCGGGCCGCTGCCGGTGCCACCGACGGACCGCGGGCGGCCATCACCGCGCTGGCCCGCACCTACGTCGAGTTCGCCGAGCACAGCCCGGCCCTCTACGACGCGATGTTCAACCTCCGCAGCGGCCTCCCCTTCGCCGACGAGGCCGCCCCCGCCCCGCTGCGCGAGGGCTTCGCCCTCCTCCTCGACTCGCTCGGACGAGTCGCCGGGGACGTGGAACCGGGCCTGTTCACCGAGGTCGCCTGGGCGGGCCTGCACGGCCTGGTCACCCTGACCCGCGCCGGCCGCCTCCCCGACGAGCACACGTCGAGGCGGATCGAGGTCCTGGTCGACCTGCTCACCGGGTGAGATCAGCACCATCGCTGTTCGATCATGGTCGGACAGCACTGGTGCTGATCGCAGCGCGCACGAGCCCGGCGATGCGCTCCGGTGGGTCCCACTTGGTGAAGCGGAGCATGCGCCACCCCATCGCCGTGAGGGTGGTGAAGCGGGCGGTGTCGCGGAGGACCTGCTCCGGCCTGGTGTGAGCGGCGCCCTCGTACTCCAGACCGACCAGGTGCTCCGGATAGGCCATGTCCAGCCACAGTGCCCGTCGGGCGACGGGGTCCTGCACCACCCACTGCACCTTCGGGCGCGGGAGCCCGGCCGCGACGAGCGCGAGCCGGACCCGGGTCTCGGGTGGCGAGCCGGCGTAGCGGTCCGCGGCGGAAACGATCTCGGGCAGCGCACCGGTTCCCCGCGCTCCTGGGTGGCGGTCCCGCAACGCCAGGACCTCCGCCGGGTCGAAGCCGCCCGCATTCGCCAACGCGTCCAGCGCGACGATCCGCTCCACCCGGCTCGGCGCCCACCGGGCCAGGTCGAACGCGGTCCGACGGGCGGTGGTCACCCACAGTCCCGCGACAGACCCGCCTCGCCGCACCACCTCGATCTCGTCCCGCCGGAGCAGGTCCCGGTGCAGCACCAGGCCGGGGCGCGGGCGGATGCCGCCGCGCGTCAGCGTCGCCTCGGCCGGCGCGTCGAGCGGGCCGCAGTCCGCGCCGTGCAGCAGCGCCGCGCTGTACCCCGACAGCACCCCACGGCCGTCGACCAGCGCGGCAGCGGCACGGATGCGGACCTCGGCCTCACTCAGTCCGGCAGCGGCCGCGAGCTGCACGTACACGTCCGGGAAGGGGCGGGTGAAACGCGGGCCGCGCAGCTCGGCGCCCGTGACCAGCCCCGCCGAGCGCGCGGCGGAACCGCGGAACGCGACGGGCCACCCCGGCACGGTCCGCAGCACCTCGACGCTCGACACGGACGGAGCGTCGCGCGTCCAGGCGCGGTTCGTGGCGTTTCGGGGGAAGTGGGCGGTGCCGATCAGCACCAGCGCTGTTCGATCATGCTCCGACAGCGCTGGTGCTGATCTCGGTCAGGCGAGGCGGGACTGGACCCAGTGGTGGAACTCCGCGATGTGGTGTTCGGACGGGACCAGGCTGCCGCCCTGCGCGTAGATCCTGCTGCTCATGGCCGGTTGGGTGCGTTCGCAGGCGGCGAAGTCCTGGGTGTTGACGCGGTGGAAGAGCTCCACGCTGCGCTCGACGTCCGCGCCGGACTCCACGACCTCGGGCAGGAACAGCCAGTCGCACTCCACCAGCGTGCGGTCCACCGCGACCGGGGTCATCCGGTGCACGATGACGTGGTCCGGCACCAGGTTCACGAACACGCCGGGGCGGATCGTGATGGCGAAGTACTTGCGGTCCTGGGCCTCGTCGATGGTCGGGATGCGGGTGTGGCCCGCGGACCCGTCGACGGTGAAGCCCTCCACCTCCGAGCCGAACTCCGCGCCGTGGCCCACGTAGTACTGCGCCGCGTAGCCGTCGGCGAACTCCGGGAGCACCTCCGTGAGCTCCGGGTGGATCGTGGCGCAGTGGTAGCACTCCATGAAGTTCTCGACGATCAGCTTCCAGTTCGACTTCACGTCGTAGCTGATCCGCTTGGCCAACCGCAGGTTCTCGACGCCGTAGTGGTCGATCGACTCGACGTCCCCGAGCCGGGTGACCACGGCCCCGATGACCTGCTCCTCGAACGACGGCGGCTCGGGAGCCACGCACACCCACACGTACCCGATCCACTCCCGCACCGCGACGGCGGCGAGGCCGTTGGCGAAGCGGTCGACGTCCGGCATCTCGGTGAGGTTCGGCGCGGCGATGAGCTTGCCGGTCAAATCGTAGGTCCAGGCGTGGTACGGGCACTGCAGCTTGTTGCGCACCTGCCCCGCGGGCTCGACGCAGAGCTGCGCGCCGCGGTGCCTGCACACGTTGAAGAAGGCGCGGACCTGCCTGTCCCGCCCCTTCACCACGACGACGGACTCGCGGCCCACCTGCACGGTCCGGTAGGCGCCGGGCCCGTCGAGGTCCGCGGCGAGCGCCACGCACACCCACCCCGCCTCGACGATCCGCTCCTGCTCGGCCGCGAAGATCGCGGGATCGGTGTACCAGCGGCCCGCCAGCGTCGGGATCAGGGAGCCGGGCGCGGTCGCCGCGGCATCGACGGTCGGGTCCACGGGCTGCGTCTCGTTGAGCGCGGTCATGAGCGAAGGCGCTTCCCCTCGGGATCGAACGTGGGCTCGGAGACGACGACGGCGGGCAGCCGCTTCCCGACGTACTGGATCTCGACCGCCGTCCCCGGCGCCGCCAGCTCGGTCGGCAGCCAGGCGTAGGCCAGGAAGGCGTCGATGCTCGGCCCGTAGGCCGCGCTGGTCACGTACCCGACACAGTCCGCCCCCGCGAACACCGGCTCGGACCCCAGCACGGCGTGCTGCGGATCCAGCTGCAGCGGGACGAGCCTGCGGCGCGGCTCCGCCGACACGGCCTCCGCACCCGGGTACTCCCCCGGCTTCACGGCGAAGGCGAGCCCGGCCTCGGCGGGCAGGTCCTCGCTGGTCATGTCGACGCCGGAGGCGCGGTAGCCCTTCTCCAGGCGCAGGCTGGTGAAGGCGTGGCGCCCCGCGGCGATCATGCCGTGCTCGGCCCCGGCCGCCCACAGCCCGTCCCACAGGGCCAGGCCCTGGTCCGCGGTGGTGTAGAGCTCCCAGCCCAGCTCGCCCACGTAGGACACGCGCAGCGCGAGCACCGGGATCGCGCCCACGTGGATCGTGCGGGCGCGGAAGTAGCCGAACGACAGGTCGTCGGACGAGACGGCGGACAGGACGTCGAGCGCCCGGGGGCCCCACAGGCCGACGCCGCAGGTCCCGGCGGTGACGTCCCGGACCGAGACGCCCGCGGGGGCCAGCCTGCGCAGCCGGTCGACGTCGACCTCGCCGTTCGCGCCGACCTGGAAGAGCTCGGGGCCGAGGCGGGTCACGGTGAGGTCGGAGAGCACCCCACCGGACGCGGTGAGCATCAGGGTGTAGACCACGCGGCCCACCGCGACGTCGACCTTGTTGCTGGTCAGGCCGTCGAGGAAGGCGCAGGCACCCGGCCCGGACACCTCGACGCGGGTCAGCGGCGTCATGTCGTAGAGCGCCACGGAGTCGCGGGTGGCGACGGCCTCGGCGCTCGCGACCGGCGACCAGTGACGGCCCGCCCAGTCCTCGCGCGGAGCGCTCTGCCCGGGCAGCCCGGCGTTCGCGGCGAACCACAGCGGCCGTTCCCAGCCGCCGATCTCGGTGAACACCGCGCCGAGCTCCTGCTGGCGCAGGTACCAGGGGCTGGTCCGCATCGGCCGCGGCCCGGCGGGCGGGTCCAGCGGGTGCAGGATGTCGTAGACCTCGACGAAGTTGCGCGCGGCCCGCTGCTCCACATAGGCCGGGGAGCGCTGGGCCTCGGTGAAGCGGTTGAGGTCGCAGGTGTGCACGTCGAGCGTGGGGTGCCCGTCGACCATCCACTCCGCCAGCGCGCGGGCGACACCGCAGGAGTGCGTGACCCACACGGCCTCGGCGACCCAGTAGCCGGACAGCGTGGGGTGCTCGCCGAGCAGCGGCATGCCGTCGGAGGTGAAGGAGAAGACGCCGTTGAAGCCGTGCTCGATCTCGACGCCCTCCAGCGCCGGGAGCAGCGCGCGGGCGTCGGCGTAGGCGGGCGCCCAGTCCTCCGGCGTGAAGTCGAACGACGACGGCATCTCGGTGTGCGTGGGCAGGTTCGCCGGGTCGACGGGGATGGGCCGGTGGGCGTAGGAGCCGATGCCGAGCCGCTCGCCGTGCTCGCGGAAGTACAGGTCGCGGTCCTGGTGGCGCAGGATCGGCGCAGCCGCCTCGAGCGCGCCGAGGTCCCGCAGGCCGGCGACGGGGGTGGTGCGGGCGTACTGGTGCGCCATCGGGAGCAGCGGGGTCGGGAGGTCGACCAGGGCGCCGGTCAGCGGGCCCCAGAACCCGGTGCACTGCACCACGAGGTCCGCGGGGAAGGTGTCGGTCTCGGTGCGGACGCCGGTGACCCGGCCGCCTGCGCGCAGCACCTCCACGACCCGCTGCGAGCCGAGGAACCGGGCGCCGCGGGAGATCGCGCGCCGGGCCTGGGCCTCGACCGCGCGAGGCGCCTTGGCCAGCCCGTCCGTGGGGATGTGCAGGCCGGCCAGCACGTTCTCGGCGGGCACCAGCGGGTGCAGCCGGGCGCACTCCTCCGGCCCGACGACCGTCGAGGAGACCCCGACGGAGGCGAGGTAGCCCTGGCGGCGCCACAGCTCGTCCACCCGCTCGGGCAGGGTCGCGACCTCCAGGCCGCCGACCTGGTTGAAGCACCACTGCCCGTCGACGGCGAGCGAGGACAGCTTCTCGACGGTGTACCTGGCGAACCGCGCCATCGTGCGGCTCGGGTTCGCCTGGAAGACCAGGCCCGGCGCGTGCGACGACGACCCGCCCGGCAGCGACAGCGCCCCCCGGTCGAGGACGGTGACGTCCGTCCAGCCGCGCTCGGTCAGCTCGTCCGCCACGGCGGCCCCGACGACCCCGGACCCGATGACGACGACACGAGGCGTCATGAGGCGCGGCGTGCGGCGGCGGGCAGGTGCGGGATCGCCTCGGACAGCTGCAGGAACACCTGGCCCTCGGAGGTCACGACGGTGTGGGTGCGGACCGGGTAGGTCGCGATCATCCCGTCGGCCTCGCCGGTGCGCAGGTCGAAGATCGCGGCGTGCAGCGGGCACTCCACCGCGCAGTCCTCGACGAACCCCTCCGCCAGCGACGCGTCGGCGTGGGTGCAGGTGTCGTCGACGGCGAACAGCTCGCCGTCCTCGGTGTGGAAGACGGCCACCGGCGGGCTGCCCGGGAGGTCCGTGAGCCGCAGGGAACCGCCCGGAGGGAGGTCGGAGAGCTGGCAGGCGTAGATCATGGTGCCGCGTCCTCGTGATGCCGGTGTGACAGGCGTGGTGTTGGTGCGTACTGCGAGACACTCAGCACGACGCGCAACACGGTGAGGCCGCGGAGGGGTCGCTGTCAAGGGGGTCCGGGCATGCGGAAACGCAGTCGTCCGATCGGCAAACTGCCGGTAACGCGGGTCTAGGCCGAATGGCTCAGAACAGGCCGTCGAGCACGGCGGGACGGGTCGTGACGACGGGGTGGCCGGACCGGTCGTGCCCCGGGTCCCCGCGGCCGTGACCGCGGGGAACCCGGGAACGGCTCAGCGCGAGCCTGCGCGGCGGCCGCGGTTCCAGCCGCCGAGGATGCCCACGGCCTGGATGAGGCCGGAGCTGAACTTCCCGAGGGCGCGTGCCAGGTTCTTCACGTACGTCTCCTGCGTCGGTCGGGGGGCGGACCGCCCCACGGTCTCAAACGGGTGACGCTCGCGCACGGAGGGGGCCCGGGCGCACGACGAGCGGCGGGCGGTGCTGGTCGGCCGGCGACTCCCGGGCGTGTCGGCCGCATCGTCCACGCAGGTGGGCGCGGCGGACCTCGCCGGAGGTGGTGCGACGAGCGCGTGGCGTACGTCGGCGGACGGCACCGGCGGGCCCCGGAGATGGAATGCTGATCTCGACCCGTACGTCCCCGAGGCAGGAGAACCCCGTGACCGTCACCGTCGTCGTCGGCAACCCGAAGGCCGGAGGCCGCACCACCGCCGCGGGCGTGGCGCTGGCCGAGAAGCTCACCGGCGCGGCCCCCGACCACGTGCTCGAGCTGTCCGAGCTGGGCCCGGGCCTGCTGGGCTGGGGCGACGAGGCGGTCGCGGCCGCGGTGAAGACGGTGCAGGCGTCGTCGCTCGTGGTGTTCGCCTGCCCCACCTACAAGGCGACCTACACGGGCCTGCTGAAGCTGTTCCTGGACCAGTTCGCCGGGGGCACCGGGCTGCAGGACGTCGTGGCGGTGCCGCTGATGCTGGGCGGCGGACCCGCCCACGCGCTCGCCCCGGACCTCACGCTGCGCCCCGTGCTGTCCGAGCTGGGCGGGACGTGCGCCCTGCCGGGCCTCTACCTGATCGACTCCGCGTGGGACGGGCCCGAGCTCGCGGCCTACGGCGAGCGCTGGAAGCCCGTCGCGGGCGCCCTC
>NZ_JACBXB010000369.1 GCF_013870575.1 Pseudonocardia pini | reverse complement strand
CTGCTCGGTGAGGAGCTCGGCGAGCGCGGCGCGCACGTCGTCGCGCAGCGGTGCCAGCGAGCTGGATCGATCGAGAAGGAGGGCGATGACGCTGCGTCCCGGTTTGGTCACGCGCGCAGGATGCCTCATCGGCTGCCACTCTCCGTCACCGCCCCCGGGTATGCACGAACGACCCCGTCGTGCATACCCGGTAAACCCCTGGCGCGCGACAGCGCCGTCCGGGCGCAGCCGTACGCTGGGCCCATGGGCTTCCCCGTTCAGCGGCCGCGGCGACTCCGCTCCACCCCGGCCCTGCGCAGGCTGGTGGCCGAGACCGAGCTGCGGCCCCGGCACCTCGTCCTGCCGATGTTCGTGCGGGAGGGCGCCACCGGGCCCACCCCGATCGCGTCGATGCCGGGGGTCGTCCAGCACACCCGGGACAGCCTGCGGAAGGCCGCGGTCGAGGCCGTCCAGCGCGGCGTGGGCGGGGTCATGCTGTTCGGCGTCCCCGAGCACCACGACGCCGTCGGCTCCGGCGCCACGGACCCGGACGGGATCCTCAACGTCGCCCTCCGTGACCTGCGGCAGGAGCTCGGCGACGACACGGTGATCATGTCCGACCTCTGCCTGGACGAGTTCACCGACCACGGGCACTGCGGCGTGCTCGACGCCCGGGGGCGGGTCGACAACGACGCCACCCTCGAGATCTACGCGCGGATGGGCGTGGTGCAGGCCGAGTCCGGCGCCCACGTCGTCGGGCCCAGCGGGATGATGGACGGCCAGGTCGGCGTGATCCGCGAGGCGCTCGACGCCGCGGGCCTCGCCGACACCGGCATCCTCGCCTACACCGCGAAGTACACCAGCGCGTTCTACGGGCCGTTCCGGGACGCGATCGAGAGCCAGCTCACCGGCGACCGCAAGACCTACCAGCAGGACGGGGCGAACCTCCGCGAGGCGCTGCGCGAGCTCGCGCTCGACCTCGAGGAGGGCGCGGACATGGTCATGGTCAAGCCCGGCCTGCCCTACCTCGACGTGCTGCGGACCATCGCCGACACGGCCGACGTCCCGGTCGCCGCGTACCAGGTCAGCGGCGAGTACGCGATGGTCGAGGCCGCCGCGGCGAACGGCTGGCTGGAGCGCGAGCGCACCATCCTGGAGTCGCTGACGAGCTTCCGCCGGGCCGGTGCGGACGTCGTCCTCACGTACTGGGCCTCCGAGGTCGCCGGGATCCTGGGCTCGTGAGGGAACCCGGGGTGCTGTCCGCGCTCACCGACCTGAACTTCGAGCGGTTCGCCACGCCCGCGGTGGTCCGGTTCCTCTACGTCGTCGGGATCGTCCTGACGGTGGTGGGGTACGCGGGCATCGTGATCGCCTTCTTCACCCGGGGTTTCGGCCTCGGGGTCGCGGCGCTCGTGGGCGGGGCGGTCGCGGCGTTGTTCGCCCTGCTCCTGCTGCGCGTGACGTTGGAGTTCCTGGTCGCCGTGGTTCGCCTGTCGCAGGACGTCCGGCGTCGGGACTGAGCGGTACCCTGCAGGCGTGAGCACCGGTGACCAGGGGGACGGCCCCCGCTACTACCCCAGTGGGCCGTCGAGCGGGCAGTACTCCCAGTACCCGCAGAACCCCTACGGGCCGGGCGCGACCGGCGACCCGTACGCCTACACGCCGTACGCGCAGCAGCCCGCCGGGCTGCCCCCCGTGCCCGCCGCACCCGCGCGCAGGCCGGGCACGGTGATCGGCGCCTTCGTGCTCGCGGTGCTGTCCGCGCTGCCGTTCCTGGTGCTGGGCGTGCTGGGGATGGCCGTCCCGATCACCGAGGACATGTTCCCCGCCGAGCTGGGGCTCCCGGCGATGCTGACCCAGTACGGCGTCTCGTTCGACCAGTTCCTGCAGGCCGTGCGGCTGATGCTGGCGCTCATCGCCGTGCTCGCGGTGGTCTACGTCGCACTCGCGGCCGCGGCGTTCGCGCGGCGCGGCTGGGGTCGGGTCGCGGTCACCGTCCTCACCGTGCTCTTCGACCTGTTCCTGCTGCTCAACGTGGGGGGCGCCGGATCCGGGGCGGCGATCGTCCTGCTGCCGGTGCTGCTCTCGGCGGCGGGCGTGGCGCTGCTGTACGTCCGGCCCTCCGCGGCCTGGTTCGCCAGGCTGTAAGACTGGACGGGTGAGCGCCACCCAGCCCGTCTCCCACTCCGCGGCCCTGTTCGCCCGAGCCTCCGAGGTCATCCCCGGCGGCGTCAACTCCCCGGTCCGCGCGTTCAACGCGGTCGGCGGGACGCCGCGGTTCATGGTCTCCGCGAAGGGCTCCTGGCTGACCGACGCGGACGCCAACCGCTACGTCGACCTGGTCTCGTCGTGGGGCCCGATGATCCTCGGCCACGCGCACCCCGAGGTCGTCGAGGCGGTCCGCGAGGCCGCCGTGCACGGGCTGTCCTTCGGCGCCCCCACCGAGGCCGAGGTGCGGCTGGCCGAGGCGATCATCGACCGGGTCGAGCCGGTGCAGCAGGTCCGGCTGGTGAACTCGGGTACCGAGGCGACCATGAGCGCCATCCGGCTGGCCAGGGGGATCACCGGGCGCACGGTCGTCGTCAAGTTCGCGGGGTGCTACCACGGCCACGTGGACGCGCTGCTCGCCCAGGCGGGCTCCGGCGTGGCCACCCTCGGCCTGCCGACCAGCCCCGGGGTGACCGGCGCGCAGGCGCAGGACACCGTGGTGCTGCCGTACAACGACCTCGAGGCGGTCCGCGCGGTCTTCGCCGAGCGGGGCTCGGAGATCGCCTGCGTGATCACCGAGGCGGCCGCCGGGAACATGGGAGCGGTCGCGCCCCGCCCCGGTTTCAACCAGGGTCTGCGCGACCTCACCCGCGAGTACGGCGCCCTGCTGGTCATGGACGAGGTCATGACCGGCTTCCGGGTCTCGCCCGCCGGCTGGTTCGGGCTCGACGGCGTGGCGGGGGACCTCTACACCTTCGGCAAGGTCATGTCCGGGGGGCTGCCCGCCGCGGCCTTCGGCGGGCCTGCCGAGCTGATGGCCTACCTGGCCCCGGCGGGCCCCGTCTACCAGGCCGGGACGCTCTCGGGGAACCCCGTCGCCGTGGCCGCCGGGCTCACCACCCTGCGGCTCGCGGACCAGGCGGTCTACGCGACGCTGGACGCCAACGCCGCCCGCCTCGTCGGCCTGTTCGGCGACGCGCTGTCCGCCGCCGGGGTCCCGCACCGGGTCCAGACCGCCGGGAACATGTTCTCGGTCTTCTTCACCGAGTCCGAGGTCGTGGACTACGACACCGCGAAGGCCGCCGACACCTGGCGGTTCCCCGCGTTCTTCCACGCCCTGCTCGAGGCCGGGGTGTACGGCCCACCGAGCGCGTTCGAGGCCTGGTTCGTCTCCGCAGCGCTCGACGACGACGCGTTCGCCGTCATCGAGAAGGCCCTCCCCGACGCCGCCCGCGCGGCGGCCGCGGCGGTCGCCCCGTGAGCGGGGACCGGACCTCGCCCGAGCCCACCGGGCCCAGGACCGTCGTCCACCTGCTGCGCCACGGCAAGGTGCACAACCCCGAGGGCGTCCTCTACGGGCGGATCCCCGGCTACCGGCTGGCGGACGAGGGGCGGGCGCAGGCCGAGACCGTCGCGAAGTTCCTCGCCGAGCACGACGTCACCGCCGTGGTCGCCTCCCCGCTGCAGCGCGCCCAGGAGACGGCCGCGCCGCTCGCGGAGACGCACGGGCTGGAGATCGTGACCGAGGACGGGCTCATCGAGTCCGGGAACCTGTTCGAGGGGCAGCGGTTCGGGGTCGGGGACGGCGCGCTGAAGAAGCCCGCCAACTGGCGGCTGATGCGGGACCCGTTCACGCCGTCCTGGGGCGAGCCGTACCTCACGATCGCGCACCGGATGTTCGGCGCGGTGCACCGGGCCCGTGCGCTGGCCGAGGGCCACGAGGCCGTCTGCGTGTCCCACCAGCTGCCGATCTGGACCCTGCGCCGCTACCTGCTGGGACAGCGGCTCTGGCACGACCCGCGCTCGCGCCAGTGCGCACTCGCCTCGCTGACCAGCGTGGAGTTCACCGGCACCACCATGACCGGGCTGACCTACGTGGAGCCCGCGGGAGCCTCCGACCCCACCGCCACGGGCGCATGAGACGGATCCTGTTCCTGCTGCTCGGGGCGCTGGTGCTGGCGGGCTGTTCGACCAGCAAGGACGCGGTGGCGACCACGCAGCAGGAGTTCACCTTCGTGGCCCCGGGCGGGCAGACGACGATCCTCTACGACCCGCCGTCCGCGCGCGGCGCGAGCCCGGAGCTGTCCGGGGACTCGTTGCTGAAGGAGGGCGCGCAGGTCGGGCTGGCGGACTACGCAGGCCAGGTCGTGATCGTCAACATCTGGGGTTCGTGGTGCGGGCCCTGCCGGGCCGAGGCCCCCGACCTGGAGTTCGTGGCGCAGCAGACCCGGGCCGACGGCGTCGCGGTGCTGGGCATCGACGTCCGGGACGACCGGGCCGCCGCCCGGGACTTCGTGCAGGACCGCGGCCTGACCTACGACTCGATCTTCGACCCGGCCTCCCGCAGCCTCGCCGCGCTCGACGGCTACCCGCGCAACGTCGTGCCGAGCACGCTCGTGCTCGACCGGCAGCACCGGGTCGCGGCGGTGTACCTCACGACGATCCGCCCCAGCGACCTCCTCCAGACCGTCCAACGCCTGGCAGCCGAGACTCCCCGACCCGCCTGACCCGCGTCATGGAGCCACAACTGTCGTGTCGACCCCGTCCAGCGACAGGTGTGGCTCCCTGGTGCGGGCGGGTCCACTACCGCGTGTAGAACGTGCGTACTCTGTCCAGTGATGGATGCCTCGACCACCCTCGCGGTCAGCGGTCCGCTGCTCGTCGCAGCGGTGGTCGCCGTGCTCGCGGGGGCGGTCAGCTTCGCCTCGCCCTGCGTGGTGCCGCTGGTCCCGGGCTACCTCGCCTACCTCGCGGGGCTGGTGGGGGCCGACGCCCCGCCCGTCACGCGCGAGGAGGCGAGCGAGCACCGTCGGGGTCGGTTCCGGGTCGCGGGGGCCGCGGCGCTGTTCGTCGCCGGGTTCACCGTGGTGTTCGGCGCGATCCTCGTGGGCGTCGTCTGGCTGGCCGACGTGCTGGTCCGCAACGAGCAACTGCTCCAGCGGGTCGGCGGGATCGTGATGATCGTGATGGGGCTGGCGTTCGTCGGCCTGGTCCCCGTGCTGCAGAACGAGCGCCGCGTGCACTGGGTGCCGCGCCTCGGCCTCTGGGGCGCCCCGCTGCTCGGCGCGGTGTTCGGCCTCGGCTGGGTGCCCTGCATCCTCGAGCCGGGCGAGCATGGTGTCGAAGGCGTCGGCGAGGTCGCGGAACTC
>NZ_JACBXB010000368.1 GCF_013870575.1 Pseudonocardia pini | reverse complement strand
CCCGGGCCGGCGGGTTGGAGTTCCCGGCCGCCGAGGTGGGGGCGATCGCGCTGAACGAGCTGGTCGTGCACGGCTGGGACCTGGCCCGGGCCACCCGGCAGCGGTTCTCGGTGGACGGGCCGAGCGCGCAGACGTGCCTGGCGTTCGCCTCCGGGTTCGACGTCGTGGTCCCCGGGTTGTTCGGCGAGCGGGTCGAGGTCGGCGAGGGTGCGCCGGTGTTCCACCGGGTGCTCGGCGCCGAGGGGCGGGACCCGCGCTGGACGCCGTGAGGAGGGCCGCCGTGACAATGCGGGAGTGCACTTCGAGACCCTGAGCGTCCACGCGGGCAACGCCGTCGACCCCGGCACCGGAGCGATCCGTCGACCGCTGGTGATGGCCAACTCCTACGCGCTGCCGGAGGATCCGTCGGAGCTGAGCTGGTCGGACTTCTCCGCCCCGCTCTACACGCGCAACGGCGGCGCCAACCAGGGCTGGCTGGAGGAGAAGCTCGCCCTGTTGGAGACGGCGGGCGAGCGCGGCTCCGTCGACGCCGTCGCGCTGGCCAGCGGGGTCGCCGCCCTGCACGCGGTGCTGTTCACCTTCCTGCGGGCCGGGGACCACGTGGTGTGCTCCGACGTCACGTACGTCGCGACCTACCGGCTGCTCACCGAGCTGCTGCCGGAGAAGTACGGGATCACCGCCACGCTCGTCGACTCGGCGGACCCGGAGGCCGTCCGGGCCGCGATCCGGCCCGAGACGCGGCTCGTGCACGTCGAGACCCCCGCCAACCCGACGACCCGGATCACCGACGTCGCGGCGGTCGCCGCGGTCGCCCACGAGGCGGGGGCGCTGCTGTCGGTCGACGCGACGTTCGCCACGCCGATCCTGCAGCGCCCTCTCTCGCTGGGTGCCGACCTGGTCGTGCACTCCCTCACCAAGTACGTCAACGGCCACGGCGACGCGATGGGCGGCGTGGTGATCGGCGACCGGGCGCTGACCGACCGTATCCGGGCGGACGCGCAGGTCAACGTGGGTGGGGTGCTCAGCCCGTTCCACTCCTGGCTGATCATGCGCGGGGCGGTCACGCTGCCGCTGCGGATGCGGCAGCACTGCGCGTCGGCGCTGGCCGTGGCGGAGTTCCTCGAGGCGGACCCGCGGGTGGCGTACGTGGCCTACCCCGGGCTGGCGTCGCACCCGCAGCACGAGCTCGCCGCGCGGACGCTGACCGGCGGGTTCGGCGGGATGCTGGCCTTCGCCGTCCGCGGGGACTCGGACGCGCAGAACCGGTTCGTGGCGGCGCTGCGGCTCGTGACGTCCGCGGTGTCGCTGGGGCACGACGAGTCGCTGATCGTGCACGTGGGCGGGGACGACGAGCGGGCGCGGTTCTGGCCCGAGGAGTTCCGGCGGTGGGGGCACCTGCGGTTCTCGGTGGGGCTCGAGGATCCGCGAGACCTGATCGCCGACCTCGCGCAGGCCTTGGGTGTCGTGGGGTGAGGGTGGTGGGCGCTCCCGGCGGCGGCACGTTTCGTGCTCTCAGCGCGGCATGATCGCGGTTTGCGTGCAGTGGCCGCGGTTGGCCCTTCGCATGATCACGAGTTGGGTGCTCTCAGCGCTGCCGCAGGAGCGCTGAGAGCACCTCAACAGCGATCTTGCCGCGCTGAGAGCACGAAACGTGCAAATCCCTCGGGCGCCGGACGCTCAGGGCCCGGAAACCTCAGCCGCCGTCAGCGTTCTCCCCACCCTGCTCGGGCGCGGGCTGGTCGGGGGTCGGCTCTGCGGCGCCGTCCGCCACCGGCGGCGCGACGACCACCGACGGGAGCGTGCCCGTCAGATAGGCCGGGTCCACGGCGGGGAGGGGTGCGACGGGTTGGTCGCCGAGGATGTCGGTGAAGGCCCGGTAGAAGGTCCGGGCCGGCGCCTTGCCGCCGTAGATGTTCCCGCCGGAGCAGGTGCGGGGCGGGCTGCCGTCGCAGATCGGCTTGGGCGCGTTGGAGTCGTCGAACACGATCGCCGCACCCGCGAGCTGCGGCGTCGCCCCCACGAACGCCGCGGACTTGTACTCCTGCGTGGTCCCCGTCTTCGCCGCGACCGGCCGGTTCCACCCCATCTGCCCGGCGGCGGCCGCGGACGTGCCGCCCGCGGCGTCGTCCTTCGACAGGCCGGTCATCAGGGTGTCCGCGATCGCCGGGTCGAGGGCCTGGGTGCAGGCCTGCTGCGTGACGGCGACCGGCGAGCCGGTCCGGTCGGTGACCGACGCGAGCGGCGTGGGCGGGCACCAGGTCCCGTGCGAGGCGAGTGTGGCCTGCACGTTCGCCAGCTCGAGCGCTGAGGTCGGGGTGACCCCGAGCGTGAACGACGCCTGGTTCTGCTTCTTCATCACGTCCGCCACCGACGGCGTCCCGGCCTTGCCGCTGTACGGGGTCTCGGCCAACGACGTCAGCCCCAGCCGGACGGCCATGTCCACCACCGGCGGCACCCCGGTGCTCTCCTCCAGCTTCACGAACGCCGTGTTCGGCGACTCCGCCAGCGCGTCCTGCAGGGTGAGCGCGGTGCGGTAGTTCCCGGCGTTGCCGACCGGGATCGGCCGCCCGGCACCGTTGCGATAGATCGGCGACGTGTACCCGCTGGGCGGCACCGAGATCACCGTGTCGATCCCGACGAGGTGCTGCTCCATCGCCGTCGCGGCCGTGAAGATCTTGTAGACCGAGCCCGCGCCCATGTTCTCCGGCTCGTAGGGCAGCCCGTAGCTCGACTCCCCCGGCTCGTTGCCGAAGGTCCGGTTGGCGGCCATCGCGACGACGCGGTGCGCGTCGGCCCCCGGCTGCACCACCGCCATGACGTCCGCGACGTGCGGCTGGGTCGGCGGGACCTGCCCGTCGACGGCGGCCTTCGCCTTGGCCAGTGCGTCCGGGTCGAGGGTGGTGGTGATCGTGTAGCCGCCGCCGGCGAGCCGGTCGGTGGGGAACCCCGCCCGGTCGAGGTAGCTGAGGACGTAGTCGCAGAAGTAGCCCGCGTCCCCCGCCCCGATGCAGCCCTCGCCGGGGATCGCCGGGTCCGGCACCACGCCCAACGGCGCCGTCGCCGCCTGCGAGGCCTGGTCCTGCGTGATCGACCCCTGCTGGCGCAGCGCCTCCACCACGACGTTCCGCCTGCCCGTGGCCGCGTCCGCGTGCGCGACGGGGTCGTACTCGGTGGGGCTCTGCACCATCCCGGCGAGCAGCGCGGCCTGCGAGACGGTGAGCGCCGACGCGTCGACGCCGAAGTACGCCTGCGCCGCGGCCTGCACCCCGTACGCCCCGTGTCCGAAGTAGACGAGGTTGAGGTAGCGGGTGAGGATCTCGTCCTTGGACAGGTCGTGGTCGAGGCTGACCGCGAGCTCGGCCTCCTTGAGCTTGCGCGCGTAGCTGGGTGCGACGGCGGCCCGGCGCTCGGCGTCGGACTGTGCGGCCACGTAGAGGTCGTAGTTCTTGACGTACTGCTCGGTGAGCGTCGACGCGCCCTGGGTCGCGCCGCCGTTGGAGTTGTTGACCAGCGCCCGCGCCGCGCCGATGGGGTCGAAGCCGCCGTGCTCGTAGAAGCGGCGGTCCTCGATCGCGACGATCGCCGCCTTCATCGACGGTGCGATCTGCTCGCTCGCCACCGGCACCCGGTACTGGTCGTAGAGCGAGGCGATCGTGCTGCCGTTCTCGTCCTGCACCCGCGTGACGGCGGGGAGCACACCCGCCTCGAGGTCGGCGTTCGTACCCACCGCGGAATCGCTCACCGAACCGGCGAGAAGTCCGATTCCGCCCGCAAAGGGAAAAAGCATTCCAGCGACCAGCACACCCGCCACGACGGCGAGCACCAGGAGCTGCCGGACACCCACCACACGACCCACGATCGCACTGTCTACCAGGCCCGATCACCTGCCGTCGGGCGGCCCTGAACGCATGTTCCCGACAAGCACCCGCAATTCGGACTTTCATTCCGGGAATGTTGGGGAAGCGCCGTGGGGACGTGCACACTGCCGTCATGGGTGAGCTGAGTGCGTGGCACTGGGTGATCGTGGTCGGGGTCTTCGTGCTCCTGTTCGGCGCGCGCAGGCTGCCCGACGCCGCCCGCAGCCTCGGCCGCTCCGCCCGCATCCTCCGGGCGGAGCTGCGCGGGGAGGACGAGACCCCGCCGACCTGACGGGCCGGGTAGCGTCGGGCCCGTGAAGGTGCGGATCGGGATCGGGTCGCTGCCGGTCGGGGGCTCGACCGGGGTGGGCGGGTTCGCCGAGCTGGTCGACGAGCTGGAGGCACGCGGGATCGACTCGCTCTGGCTGCCCGACCTCGTCGGGTCCGAGTCGGTCGACGCCCTCACCGGCATGGCGTTCGCCGCGGGGCGCACGCGCAACCTCAAGGTCGGCACGGGGGTCCTGGTGCTGCCGGGCCGCAACCCGGCGCTCGTGGCCGCACAGCTGGCGTCGTTGGCGGCGTTGGCGCCCAAGCGGATCCTGCCCGCTTTCGGGGTCCGGCCCGCGCAGAGCCGGGAGCGCCAGCTCTATCCCGTGCCCGGGCAGCGGGCGGCGGTGTTCGAGGAGTCGCTGGTCGTGATCCGGCGGCTGCTGGCCGAGGAGCGGGTCACCCACCACGGCGAGTTCTTCCACCTCGACGAGGCCACCGTCGGCCCTCGCCCACCCGGCAGGCTCGATCTGTGGCTCGGCGGGCGCGCCCCCGTGGGGCTGGACCGGATCGGCAGGCTGGCCGACGGCTGGCTGGGCAGCTTCGTCACGGCGGCGGAGGCCGCGGACTGCCGGGAGACGATCGAGCGCGCGGCCGCCGCGGCGGGCCGCGAGATCGAGGCGGACCACTACGGCACGAACCTCGCCGTGGTCCCGCCGGAGGCCACCGAGGCGGAGGTCGACGCGGCGCTGGCGGGCTCGCTCGACCGGCGACCGGACGTCGCGCCGGAGAAGATCGTCGCCCGGGGCTGGGCGGAGGCGCGGGAGCGGATCGGCGAGTACGTCGACGCGGGGCTCACCAAGTTCGTCGTGCGGCCGGCCACGCCGGTGCCGCACTGGCGCGGGTTCCTCGACCAGTTCGACGAGGAGCTGCGCCCGCTGGAGACGCCGTGACAGACCGCGTGAGCCGCGATCGCGACGTCGCCGGGCGGGCCCGCAACGCCCGCCCGCGAGACGCCCTCGGGCGCCCACTCCCCTATGGCGCACAAGGGGTCCCGCAGATCCCTGACGATCTCGACCTCACCCCCGCCGAGACCGTCACCGAGGCCCAGCGGCTGCTCGACGAGGGGCTCCCCTTCCAGGCCCACGAGGTGCTGGAGGCGGCGTGGAAGACCGCGGGCCCGGACACGCGCGACCTCTGGCGGGCGCTGGCGCA
>NZ_JACBXB010000367.1 GCF_013870575.1 Pseudonocardia pini | reverse complement strand
GTGGCGAGGGCGGCCGCGAGCTCGGGATGGCCGAGGAGCACGGCGCGGGGCGCCGTCGTGAGCAACACGTCGACGTCCCGCAGTCCCCGGCGCACCGCGAGGGACAGCACGTGGACCCCGAGCATCTCGGCCGCGAACGGCCAGAGCTCGCCACGCAGCGCGTACCGGACGGCCTCGTACGGCATCCCCTGGTGCAGGTACCACTCCGCCGCCCGCCGGTGCAGGTCCCTCACAGTCCGGCGGCGGACGAGCCGGGGGCGCAGGACGTCCGCGACCAGCCGGTGCAGCCGGTACCAGCGGCCGCCCCCCACCGCCTGCACGAACAGGTTCGCCGCCGCCAGCTCGGCCAGCGTCTCGGCGCCGTCTCGCCGACCGGTGACGGCGTCGGCGAGCTCGGCGCAGACGTCGTCGAGGATGCTGACCCGCACGAGGAAGCCGAGCAGCTCGGGCGCGAGCCCGCCCAGGACGTCCTCCAGCAGGTAGGGGGCCACCGCGTGGTCGTCGCCGGAGAACGCGGCGACCACCGCGGCCGGGTCCGCCGCGCCCTGCAGCCCGATGGCGGCGAGCCGGAGCCCGGCCGCCCAGCCCTCGGTCCGGGCGAGCAGCCGGTCGAGGTCCGCGGGATCGAGCCGGATGCCGAGCCCGGTGAGCAGGGCCTGCGCCTCCTCGGTCCGGAAGGCCAGGTCGGAGGCCCGGATCTCGGTCAGCGCGCCCGCGAGTCGGAGTGCGTTCAACGGCCACGGCGGGTCCCGGCGGGTCGTGACGACGAGGCGCAGCCCGGCGGGTGGGTGGTGGACCAGCCGGACCAGGCTCTCGTGCACCTCGGGGGCCACGATCTCGTGCAGGTTGTCCAGCACGAGCACGGTCGGCTCGGCGTGGCGGCCGAGTGCCGCGACGACCCCGGTGGGCAGCCCGTCGGTGACCTGGTCCGCCGCGGTCGCCCCCACGGCGTCGAGGTGGGGCACGAGGGCCTCCACCACGGACCGCCAGAACCGGCTCAGGTCGTCCTCGGCCGGGCCGAGCGAGAGCCACGCGACCGTGCTGTCGGTCGTCCCGGCGAGCCAGCCGCCCGCCAGCAGGGTCTTGCCCCAGCCTGCGGGCGCGGAGACCAGCGTGCACACCGCGTCGGTGGCCATCCGTTCGTACAGCCGCGACCGGACGACCACGTTCGTCGCGAGCGGGACGGCGAAGCGGGGGTCCGCCCGGGGTCCGTCGAGATGCACGTGGGTCCTCCCCTCGAGGACGGGATGCCGCGCCGTGTCTCGACCATCGAGTGAACTAGGGCCGCGTCACCCCCGGGTAGGCCCATCCGGGGCATCCCGGCGCTCACCCGCCGCGGATGAGGGCGCGGCGGCGGGGCGGCGCCACGATCGCCTCCGCAAGCGCAGCACCCGACTCGTCCAGGAGGTCCGGATGTCCTATCAGCAACCGATGCGCGAGGCGAACGACGTCGCGGCACCCCCGTCCAGGCCCGCGGGCTGGGTGACCGGGATGGCGCGGTTCGCCGGCATCCTCATGATCATCACTGGTGTGTTCGGCGCGATCGAGGGGCTCGTCGGCCTGTTCCGCAACGAGGTCTACGTGGCGACGACGGAGTACCTCTTCAGCTTCGACCTCACGACCTGGGGCTGGGTCCATCTGTTGGTCGGGGTCCTGGTGGCCGGGGC
Source organism: Pseudonocardia pini (assembly GCF_013870575.1). Lineage (GTDB taxonomy): Bacteria > Actinomycetota > Actinomycetes > Mycobacteriales > Pseudonocardiaceae > Pseudonocardia > Pseudonocardia pini. Next base: position 3,684 of record NZ_JACBXB010000367.1, on the reverse strand, counting down.
GGGCTTCGGGGTCCTGTCGGGGCAGCTCTGGGGGCGGGTGGTCGGCATCGTCCTGGCCTGCCTGAGCGCCCTGGTGAACTTCGTGTTCATCCCCGTCTACCCGGTGTGGTCCCTGCTGATCATCGCGTTGAACGTGTTCGTGGTCTGGGCGCTGTGCGCCTTCGACCGGGAGGCGGCGGCCTCGTGAGCGGCCCGGTCCGCCGTGGTTGAGCACTCGGCACGACCCCGCCGCGACGGCTGGTTCGGTGCCGTCGTCGCGGTCGGGGTCCTGCTGATCGTGCTCGGTGTGTGGAACGTCGTCGACGGGCTCGCCGCGCTGCTCACGGACCGGTTCGTGGTCGCGGACCCGGGGGAGGTCCTCGTCCTGGGGACCGGCGCCTGGGGCTGGGTGCTGCTCGCCGTGGGTGCCGTCGAGGTCGCGGCGGGGGTCGCGCTGTTCATCGGGGCCCGGTGGGCCCGGATGGTGGCGGTGGCGGTCGCGGCCCTCAACGGGGTCGTCCAGCTCGCGTTCCTCGCCGCCTACCCCGTGGGAGCCGTCCTGATCATGGTGCTGTCCGCGGCCGTGATCTGGGTCGTGGTCCGGCACGGGGACTCGGCCCGCGTCTGACGCGCGGGACCCACGCCGGGGAAGGAGTCGTGATGGTCGCGGCACGGTACGAGATCCGGATCGACGGGACGGTGTCCGAGGGCGTCCGTGGGGCGTTCGAGACGCTCGAGGTCACCTCCGTCCCGCAGCAGACCATCGTCTCCGGGGTGACCGAGCTCCAGGACCTGCTCGCGCTGTGTCTCGAGATGGGCCTGGAGGTCGTGTCGGTCCGCAGGCTTCCCGCGGCGACCTCGGGCCTGCCCCGAGACCGGTAGACGACCCGACGGCGGCGTCGTCGGGCGACCCGGCCGGGCCGTCGGTCGCGCTCAATGCGTTCCGCACGGCGAGCGCCGGACCCGTCCTCATCCGCGTCGGGCGATGCAGGCCGCCGCGCACCGGTGCACGGTGCGCAGCACGGGAGGGCGCGGGTCCGAGGGAGCCGCGCTCGCCGACGAGAGGCGGCGTGATGGGGCGGACACGGTACGAGTTCCGGATCGACGGCCCGCTGACCGACGAGGTGCGTGCGGCGTTCGCCGACATGCGGATCGTCGAGCCGGCCCCGCAGGTGGTGCTGGACGGTGAGGTGCTGGACGAGTCCCACCTGCACGGCATCATCGCCCAGTTCCACGCCCTGGGCCTCACCGTCGTCTCGGTGCTCCCGGTCCCCGACACACCCCCCGACCCCGAGACACAGGAGCGGCCATGACGGAGGCGGCGATCGCCGACCACGGGCTGATCGGCGATCTGCAGACCGCGGCCCTGGTCAGCACGGACGGCGCGGTCGACTGGTTCTGCTGTCCGAGGTTCGACTCCCCGAGCGTCTTCGGCGCGCTGCTCGACCACGAACGCGGCGGGCACTTCGGCATCCGCCCGGCACGCGCGGACTACCAGGCCAAGCAGATGTACTTCCCGGACACCGCCGCGCTCATCACGCGCTTCATCACCGAGGACGGTGTCGGCGAGGTCGTCGACTTCATGCCCCCCGCGGGCCGGGAGGCCACCGACCGCCATCGCCTCGTCCGCCTGATCCGGTGCACCCGCGGGCGGATGGACTTCGACGTCGTGGTGGCGCCGCGGTTCGACTACGGGCGTCGGTCGCACCTGACGGAGCTCACCGAGAACGGCGCGGTGTTCCGCACCGACGCGCTCACGCTGACCCTGCACGCGGTACGGGAGCCGGGTGACGAGCGGTTCGCCCGCGGCGGGGTCGAGGAGGGCGACGTCCGGGTGTCGCTCGGCCTGCGGCAGGGCGAGGTGCGCGGCGTGGTCCTGGAGTCGGCGGCGGACGGACCGCCACGGGAGATCACGCCCGCCGAGGTCCAGGGGCTCCACGACGACACCGTCGCGTTCTGGCGGTCCTGGCTCGGTCGCTGCACGTACACCGGGCGCTGGCGGGAGACCCTCTACCGCTCGGCCATCACCTTGAAGCTGATGACCTACGCCCCGTCCGGCGGGCTCGTCGCCGCACCGACGATGGGCCTGCCGGAACAGGTGGGCGGGGAGCGCAACTGGGACTACCGCTACACGTGGGTCCGCGACGCGTCGTTCTCCGTGCACTCCCTGCTGCGGCTCGGGTTCGAGGAGGAGTCCGCACGGTTCAGCGCGTGGCTGCGGGACCGGGTGGCGCACCGCGCCGAGGGCGACGGCGGCCCGCTGAACATCATGTACCGGGTCGACGGCTCCTCCGATCTCGAGGAGGAGCCTCTGGAGCACTGGCGCGGCTACCGAGGCTCGTTCCCGGTCCGCCTGGGCAACGGCGCCTCCGGCCAGCTCCAGCTCGACATCTACGGCGAGGCTCTGGACAGCATCTTCTTCGGCGACGAACGCGGCCTGCAGGTGGGGCACCGCGGCTGGGTGCAGATCAGCGCGTTGCTCGACTGGTTGGCCGAGAACTGGGACCAGCCGGAGGAGGGCATCTGGGAGACCCGCGGCGGCCGCAGCGACTTCACCTACGGCCGGCTGATGTGCTGGGTCGCGTTCGACCGCGGCATCCGGATGGCGGCCGCGCACGGCAGGCCTGCGGCGGTCGACCGCTGGTCCGCGGCCCGCGACGCCCTCTACGACCAGATCATGGACAAGGGCTGGAGCTCGACGAGGCAGGCGTTCGTGCAGCGGTACGGGAGTGAGGTGCTCGACTCGTCGCTGCTCCGGATGGCGCGCGTCGGGTTCCTCGCCCCGACCGACCCGATGTGGGCGTCGACCCTCGCCGCCATGGACGCCGAGCTGGTCACCGACAGCCTCGTCTACCGCTACGACCCCGGGGCGTCACCCGACGGGCTCCGCGGTTCCGAGGGCACGTTCTCGCTGTGCTCCTTCCTCTACGTGGACGGGCTCGCGCGGGCGGGCAGGCTCGAGGACGCACGGCTGGCGTTCGAGAAGATGCTGACCTACGCCAACCACGTCGGGCTGTACTCCGAGGAGATCGCGCTGACCGGGGAACAGGTCGGCAACTTCCCCCAGGCGTTCACCCATCTCGCGCTCATCGACGCTGCGATCACCCTCGACGGAGCCCTCGACAGAGCCCTCGACAGAGCTCTCGACAGAGCCCTCGACAGAGCCCTCGACGGGCATGCCCGTCGATGACGGGCGAGACGGGCAACCGGTCGCCCTCGGCGGGTGAGCCGGCCCGGCGCCCCGGATCCGTGATCTCCCGGCGTCCTCCTACGGATGCCGCGCGCCGCCGGTGAGCAGACCCTGCTCGTGGGCGGCGAGCACCGCCAGCCGTCTGCTGCTGACCCCGAGCTTGGTGTAGATCGACCGCACGTGGCTCTTCACGGTGTTCACCGACACCGCGAGCTCGGCGGCGATCTCGTCGAGCGAGAGCAGGGAGGGCAGCAGCGCGAGCACCGTCAGCTCGCGGCTGCTCAGCGCCGAGGACCGCAGCAGGTGGGCGTCGGCGCCCACGGCGAGGGCCAGCTCGCCGAAGGCCTCCGCGGCACCGAAGCTGCCGTGCTGGTGGGCGAGCAGGTCCCGGACCCCGGCATCGGCGTGCGCGAAGGGCCGCAGGGCCTCGAGTGGTTCCGCGAGCGCCAGTGCCGTCTGCAACGCCACGCGCGCGGCGGGCCGTGCCCCCGCGGCGTCCGGGCCAGCATCCCGGC
>NZ_JACBXB010000366.1 GCF_013870575.1 Pseudonocardia pini | reverse complement strand
GGGAGCTGGCGGAGATCGAGCAGGTGCTGCTCGACGGCGCCGACGGCACGCCGCGCACCGACGACACGGCCGAACCGGCGCCGGCCACTGCTCCGGTCGCCGAGGACCCGGGCACCGTCGCCCTGCTCTCCGCGGAGGTCGCGGTGCTCCACGCGAGGCTGGACGAGGCCCTCACCCGCCTCGACGCCCTCCAGTCGAAGCTCGACGGCCGCTGACCCCTATGAGCGAACGGCACTCTCGCTCACACCTAGTGAGCGAGAGTGCCGTTCGCTCATTCTGCTAGAGCCAGGCCGGGAGCTGCGGGACCTCGGTGCGCTCGCCGTCGGCCGTGCGGGCCCGCACCCGACGCGAGCGGGCGCGGCCGGAGACCCAGGAGGCCAGGTCCGCCACCGGCGCCTCGACCGACACGGTGACCGACCCCGTCCCGATCGTCCAGACCTGGTCCTGGTCGTCGGCGACCAGCCGCACCCCCGGCACGCCCTCGCGCGTGCCGAGCAGGGCGGCCACGTCGCCGACCAGCTCGCACAGCATCGGCCGCGGGAAGTCCTCGAACGAGGCGCCGACGTCCAGGTCGACCGAGTGGATCCACATCTCGCGGGCCCGCATCCACGCGATCTCCGTGGCGGGCACCTCCACACCCTGCGCGTTGCGGATCGTGGCGGACCACGCCTCCTCCGGCATGGCCTTGACCACCTGCGCCAGCTTGTCCGAGGTGGCCACGACGTCCTCGCGGATCGCGGTGGGCTCCCGCTCCGCACCGGCCGCGATGTCCGCGTCCCGCTGCTCGCGGCTCGCGTACGCGGGGGTCTCCTCCCCCGACCGCGCCCAGTGCAGGAGGTTCATCATCGCGTCGGCGTTGCGGGCCACGTGGCTGAGCACGTGGGCCCGCGTCCAGCCCGCCAGCGCGGAGGGGGCGGCGAAGGCGTCGTCGCCCATCCGGTCCATCAGCCCGCGCAGGTGCGCGGCGCCGTCCCCGGCCCAGGCGAGCGTCTCCCTCAGCGTGCGGGTCACTTCGCGAGCCGGCAGACGTTGCGGCACTCGCCGACGCCCTCGATCGCGGTGACGAGCTCGGCCCCGTCGGTGAGGTAGCGCGGGGGCGTGCGCGCGTGCCCGACACCGCCGGGCGTGCCGGTGGCGATGACGTCCCCGGGGTTGAGCGTGAGGATCGCCGACAGGTACCTCACCAGCTCCACCGCGCCGAAGACGAGCTGGTCGGTGGTGGAGGACTGCATGACCTCGCCGTCGAGCGTGGAGGTGATCGCCCAGCCGCCGTCGGTCGACCCGTGCCCCCCGAGCTCGTCCGGGGTGACCAGCACCGGCCCGAGCGGGGTGGAGTGCTCGAAGGTCTTGCCCTGCAGGAACTGCTTGGTGCGGTTCTGGTAGTCCCGCACGCTCACGTCGTTCAGCACGGTGTACCCGGCGATCGCCGCCGCCGCCTCGGCGTCGTCCGCGTTCCGTACCGGCGAGCCGATCACCACGGTCAGCTCGGCCTCGTAGTCCACCTGCTCGGAGACGGTGGGGAGCTCGATCTCGTCGTACGCGCCGACCAGCGCCGGGGCGTACTTCGCGAAGACCGTGGGGTACTCGGGGAGCTCGTGGCCCATCTCCAGGACGTGGTCCCGGTAGTTCAGCCCGACACAGATGATCTTCTCCGGGCTGGGCACGAGGGGGGCGTAGTCGAGGCCCGCCACCGGGTGCGCGGGGCCCGCCGCGGCCTCGGCGTGCGCCCGCCAGTCCGGCCGGGACAACAGCCCCCGCAGGTCCGCGTCGCCCGTCTCGGTGGCGGTGGTCCCGTCGACCCGGACGGCGCGCGTCCCCGCGGCGGTCCGGATGGTGGCCAACCTCATCGCGTGCGCTCCACGCTCGCTCCTCGTGTCACGCGATGAGTCTGCGCCACCGGCCGCCCGAATTCAGCCCCGGGGTCAGATCGCCCCACTCTCGTCCTCGATGTCCGCGCCACGCACCGGGAGGTCCGCGAACACCGCGGGCGGCTCCCGCCACGGGTCCCCGCCGCCGCTCTGCACCGCCCGCCAGACCCGCTCCGGCGTGCACGGCAGGTCGATGTGCGTGACGCCGAAGGGCGCGAGCGCGTCGATGACCGCGTTCTGTACGGCGGGGGTGGAGCCGATGGTCGCGGACTCGCCGATCCCCTTGGCGCCCAGCACGTTCATGGGGGTGGGGGTCTCGGTGGTGACGGCCTCGAACGAGAAGAGGTCCGCCGCCGTCGGGATGTGGTAGTCCGCGAGGGTGCCGGTGATGGGGTTGCCGTCGGCGTCGAACAGCACCTCCTCGAACAGCGCCTGCGCGATGCCCTGGGCGAGCCCGCCGTGCTGCTGGCCCTCCACCAGGAGGGGGTTGAGGATCCGACCGCAGTCGTCGACGGCGAGGTGCGAACGCGGCGTGACCCGCCCGGTCTCGGTGTCCACCTCGACCACCGACAGATGCGCCCCGAACGGGAAGGTCGCGCCCTCCTGCTTCTCGTCCACGCCCGCGAAGATCTCGCCCTCCGCCAGGACCTGCTCCCAGGACACGGTCACCGAGGGCACGCCGACCACGCCGAAGGCGCCGTCCTCGGTCAGCTCGACGTCGTCGGCGTTCGCCTCGAGCAGCGTGGCCGCCCGTCGGACGGCCTGCGCCCTGACGTCGTCCGCCGCCACCCGGACCGCCGACCCGCCCATCTGCAACGACCGCGACCCGCCGGTGCCGCCGCCCCGCGGCACGCTTGCGGTGTCCGACTGCTCGTAGCGGATGTTGTCGAACGGGATGCCGAGCCGGTCCGCGACGAGCATCGCGAACGACGTGGCGTGGCCCTGCCCGTGCGCCGAGGTGCCCGCCTGGACGGTCGCGGTGCCGTCGGGGTGCACCCGCACCGAGCCGTACTCGCTCCCGCCCCCGCCCGCGGTGATCTCCACGTAGACGGCGAGCCCGATGCCGAGCTGCACCGGGTCCCCGGACTCGCGGCGCGCGGCCTGCTCCTCGCGGAGCTTCTCGTAGTTCCCGAGCCGCAGCGCCTCGCGCAGCGGGAGGTCGTAGTCGCCGACGTCGTAGTGCGCGCCGGTCTGCGTGACCAGCGGGAACGCCGCCGGGTCGAGGAAGTTGCGGCGGCGCAGCTCCGCCGGGTCGAGGTCCAGCTCGGCGGCGGCGAGATCCACCAGCCGCTCGATGTGGGCGGCCGCCTCCGGGCGCCCGGCGCCCCGGAAGGCCCCCATCGGCGTGGTCGTGGTCATCGCCGAGACGACGTCGTAGCCGACCTTGGGGATGTCGTAGACGCCCGGGGCCATCGTGTAGGTCTGGTGGATCGGCAGTGCGCCGCCGAAGCCGGAGTAGGCGCCCGCGTCCCCGACCACCCGACACCGCAGGCCGGTCATCCGGCCCTCGCGGGTGAGGCCGAGCTCGTAGTAGGCGATCTGCCCGCGGCTGTGCGGCATCGACTGCAGGTTCTCCGAGCGGGTCTCCACCCACGCGACCGGCCTGCCCAGAGCGCGGGCGGCCCCGATCGTCGCCGTGTGCTCGCCGATCATCCCGGCCTTGCCGCCGAACCCTCCGCCGACGTGCGGCGCGATCACCCGGACCTGGTCCTGCTCGTAGCCGAAGATGCCCACGAGCTGGTTGCGGAAGCCGTGCGGCATCTGGGTGGAGACGTGCACGGTCAGCGGGAAGTCCCCGGTGGTCGGGTCCGCCAGGATCGCGTTGCCCTCCATCGGGACCACGGCGAGCCGCTGGTTGACCATCCGCGCCCGCACGACCACCTCGGCGCCGTCCAGCGCCGCCGCGCCGTCCGCGACCCGCAGCCCGCCCGCGACGTTGCTCCCGAGCTCCGGGAACTGCAGCTCGGCGTCCGGCGCGAGCGCCGCCTCCGGGTCGACGACGGCGGGCAGCGGGTCGTAGTCGACCTCCACCAGCTCGGCCGCGTCCCCGTCCGCCATCACGTAGTCCTTGCCCTCCATGCGGACCTTGCCCGCGGACTTGGCGGCGGCCATCGAGCCCGCGGCGACGAGGTCGTCGTAGGAGACGATCTCGGCCTTGATGAAGCCCTTCTCGAAGTCGGAGTGGATCACGCCCGCGGCCTGGGGGGCGGTGTCGCCCTGGTGGATCGTCCAGGCGCGGGCCTCCTTGGGGCCTGCGGTGAGGTAGGTCTGCAGGCCCAGCGTGCGGAAACCCGCGCGGGCCAGCGAGTACAGGCCCGGCTCGGGCTGGCCGATGGACTCCAGCAGCTCGCGGGCCGACTCCTCGTCCAGCTCCAGCAGCTCGGACTCGACCTTGGCGTCGAGGAACACGGCCTCCGCGGGGGCGACGAGGTCCGAGAGCTCCTTGCGGCGGGCGTCGTCGGTGAGCACGCCCTCGTCCGCGTTGAACACGTAGAGGAAGGGCTTGGTGGTCAGCAGGGTCAGCTCGCGCAGCGGCTCGGCGTCGACACCCGCGGCGAACAGGGTCTTGCCGCCGTTGAGGATCTCGGCGGCGGACTCCGCGGCCTCCAGGACCGGGCGGCGGTCCTTCTGCATCCGCGCTTCCTTGGTGAGCCGCGGGATCGCCTTCTCCAGCGTCTGCAGGTCCGCGAGGATCAGCTCCGTCGAGATGGTCTCGATGTCCGAGGCGGGGTCGACGCGACCGTCCACGTGCACGACGTCGTCGTCGGTGAAGACGCGGACGACCTGGCAGATCGCATCGGACTCGCGAATGTTCGCGAGGAACTTGTTGCCCAGCCCCGCGCCCTCCGACGCACCCTTCACGATCCCCGCGATGTCGACGAACGACACCACAGCGGGCACGACCTTGGCCGACGAGTGGATCTCGGCCAGCTTCTCGAGCCGGGAGTCGGGCAGCGGCACCACACCGACGTTGGGCTCGATGGTCGCGAACGGGTAGTTCGCGGCGAGCACGTCGTTGCGCGTCAGGGCGTTGAACAGGGTCGACTTGCCGACGTTGGGCAGCCCGACGATGCCGAGGGTGAGGGACACGAGCATCGAGGGTAGGCGACGGCGGCCGGCGGAGCCTGCGGGGTGGGTCGAACACAGGCCAGAGCCGGTCGGTTCGTGAGCGGACCCTCATCGGCGTGTCATCGGGCTCCCACGCCCGTGCCCCACCGTCGGACCGTGAACCCCGCCGCACCGCTGCTCGATCCCGCCCTCCTCGCCGCTGCCTGCCCCGGCCTGCGGACGACCCGCCCGGTCTCGGTGTCGGTGCAGCCCAACGGGTCCGCCGTCGTCCGACACTCCGTGCTGCTGGCCGACGGCACCGCCCGCACCCTGGTCGCCGCCACCGGCACCCTGCCCGCCGAGGCCATGGTCCTCGAGTCCGACGGCCTGCGCGTCGCCCTCTGGGCCTGGCCGCACGATCCGCACCTGCCCGGCCT
>NZ_JACBXB010000365.1 GCF_013870575.1 Pseudonocardia pini | reverse complement strand
CGCCTGCGCACCCCCGCCGAGACCGCCTACGAGGTCCGCACCCAGGTCCTGGCGCCCGGTGCGGCACTGGGCTGGGAGACCCACCCGGGCACCGAGATCACCCTGGTCGAGGCCGGTGAGGTCACCGTGCAGGAGTTCGGCGCCTGCGCCCCGCGGCCGGTCCCCGCGGGCCGCACGGTGGTGGTCGGCGAGGGCGTGCCCCACGTCGTCGTCAACACCGGTCCCGAGCCTGCCCGCCTCGTGGTGACGACGCTGCTGACCCCCGGCCCGCCCGCCACCGCGCCGGTGCCCCCCGCCTGCTGAGTGAACCGGCGCGAATCGTCGGTGCCGTGTGGGATGGTGGTGACCTCGCTGCGCAGGGCGGCGGGAGGGGAGAGCGGCGCGGACATGGTGCGCAAGACCGTCACCGCGGGCGACGGGCGGACCTGGGAGGTCTCCCGACAGATCGACTGGTCGCCCCCCGCGGTGGGAGACGAGTTCGAGCACGACGTCGACGGTGGCCGCGGCGCGGTCGTCATGGTGATCTGCGCGCTGATCGTCTTCGGCGTGTTCATCGTCGCCTGGCCCGTGCTCGCGCAGTCGCGGGTGCACGTCCCACTGGGCTACTGGTTCCTCGCGCTGGTCATCGTGGGGTTCTTCCCGGTCCGCTGGTACCTGCGCAGGCCGTGGACGATCGTGGCGGAGACGGACGGGCACTACGGGCCCGACGCCGGGCAGGAGCGCTGGGTGGGCAACATCCGCGGGATCGGCCGGGCCCAGGAGGAGATGCGCGTGGTGGTCCTCTCGTTGCGCCAACGCGGCACCCCCGGGCACGCCGACAGCCCCCTGCAACCCCAGAGCTGATGCCCGAGCTGCCCGAGGTCGAGGCCCTCGCCCAGCACCTGCGCGACCATGCGCTCTACCGCCCGGTCGCGCGGGTGGACGTGGCCAGCATGAGCGTGCTCAAGACCTTCGACCCGCCGGTGTCCGCGCTGGTCGGGCGGGTGGTCACCGGCGCGTCGCGGTTCGGGAAGTTCCTGTCCGTGGACTTCGAGGACCGTCCCGACGCGGGCCCGTTCCACCTGATCACCCACCTCTCGCGGGCCGGGTGGCTGCGCTGGCACGAGCAGGCGTCGAGCGCCCCGCCGAAACCCACCGGCCGCGGCCCGCTCGCGCTCCGGGTCCATCTCGACGCCGTGGGCGGACCCGGGTTCGACCTCACCGAGGCGGGCACGCAGAAGCGGCTGGCCGTCTACCTGGTGGCCGACCCGCAGGAGGTGCCGGGCATCGCGCGGCTGGGGCCCGACGCGATGGACGTCGACCGTGCCTCGTTCGGCGAGATCCTCGCCGGGCGCTCCGAGCGGATCAAGAACCTGGTCGTGGACCAGAAGACGCTGGCCGGGATCGGCAACGCCTACTCGGACGAGATCCTGCACACCGCCCGGCTGTCGCCGTACGCGGTGTCCGGGCGGCTCTCGTCGGAGAAGGTGGACGCGCTGTACGCGGCTCTCCGGTCGGTGCTCTCCGATGCGGTCGAGCGGTCCGTGGGGCAGGGTGCGGCGTCGCTGAAGGGCGAGAAGCGCTCCGGGCTGCGGGTGCACGCGCGCACCGGGCTGCCGTGCCCGGTCTGTGGGGACACCGTGCGGGAGGTGTCGTTCGCCGATCGGTCGTTCCAGTACTGTCCGACCTGCCAGACCGGCGGCAAGCCCCTCGCCGACCGGCGGCTGTCCAGGCTGGTGAGGTGAGCGCGGTGGCCGAGGTGCTCTCGTCGCCGTTGGTGCTGGTCCTGGCGGCTGTGATCGTCGCGCTGGTCGCCGTGATCGTGGTGCTGCTGGTGCGCCGGGCGCGGCGCCACACGTTCGCCAGCCCGCTCGAGCGGGCCACCTTCTCCACGCTGCACACGGTCGCGCTGGCGGCCCCCGCGCTGCGGGACGGGCTGAACCCCAACTCGGCCAACTACGCGCTGCCCTACCTGCGCACGCTGCTGGACACCTCCGCCCTCACCATGACCGACGCCCGCGGCGAGGTCCTGGCCTGGGACGGCGAGGCGGACCAGCACAAGCCCGACGTCGTGGCCCTGGCCGACCAGGTGATCACGACCGGCCGTCAGCAGGTGCTCTCGCACGGCGCGATCGCCTGCAACTACCCGAACTGCGACATCCGCGGGATCGTGGCCGTGCCCCTGGAGAGCGACGGCACGATCATCGGCACGCTCGCCGCGCTCACCAACGCGACCGCGGGTCCGGTGCTGCTGCGGGCCACCGCCGAGGTCGCGCGGTACGTGTCGTCCCAGCTGGAGCTCGCGGAGCTCGACGAGTCGCGGGCCCGGCTCAACCGCGCCGAGGTCCGGGCGCTGCGGGCGCAGATCTCCCCGCACTTCGTCTACAACGCCCTCACCACGATCGCCTCCTTCATCCGCACGGACCCGGTCCGGGCCCGTGACCTGCTGATCGAGTTCGCGGACTTCACCCGCTACTCGTTCCGCACGGCGGGCGAGTACACGACGCTGTCCGACGAGCTCACCAACATCGAGCGCTACATCGCGCTGGAGAAGGCCCGCTTCGGCAACCGGCTCAACATCAAGCTGCAGATCGCGCCCGAGGTGCTGAACGTGGTGCTGCCGTTCCTGGCGTTGCAGCCGCTGGTGGAGAACGCGGTGCGGCACGGGTTGGCCAGCAAGCCCAACGGCGGGACGATCACGATCACCGCGGAGAACGCAGGCGCCGAGTGCGTGATCATCGTGGAGGACGACGGGGTGGGCATGGACCCCGCCCGGCTCACCGAGGACCTCGACGATGCCCACCTGTCCGGTGCGCACGTCGGCCTCGGCAACGTGGACGACCGGATGCGCTCCGCCTTCGGAGACGACTTCGGCCTGGTCGTGGACACCGCCGTCGGGGCGGGAATGAAGATCACCTTGCGAGTACCGAAGTTCCGGGCGGGCATCCGCGCCTGAGCACCGCCCGGCCGCCCCGGCTGCTCACCCCGCCCAGCTCGCCCGACCAGCCCTTCCCACCTGGTTCGGCCGCCGCCCCGTGGTGAAGGCAGTTGGTCGGATTCGAGCTGTTGCGTGGGGCGGCTGTTGGGCAGGCAGGCCGTTGATCGGATCGGCTGTTACTCGGACGGCGGTCGGTCCGTCAGGGCGCCGGGGCTCAGGCTCCCACGATCGCCGAGTCCGACCCAGCTGGGCTGGGCTGGGCCGGCGCGGGTCGGGCGGCGCCGGGGCAGGGTGTGCCGCGAGGGCGTCGCGGCGAAACGGGGGCTCGTCGTCGGGCGCGGCGGGTGGGGGGCCGGACGGCATACTGTGGCCGCATGGACGCCCTGCGTATCCCTGATCGTCTGAGCTCCCGCCTGCCCGGCCGCCTCGGCGGGGAGAAGGCCGACCAGCCCGTCGTGCCGATGGTGCGGCTGCACGGGGTGATCACGCCGCAGATGGGCGGGCCGGTGCCCCGCTCGGTGATCAACTCGACGTCCACGGAGAAGGTCCTGGAGCGGGCGTTCACCACCGAGCACGCGGTCGCCGTGGCGCTGCTGGTGAACTCGCCGGGCGGCTCACCCACGCAGTCCGCGCTGGTCGGGGACCGGATCCGGGGCCTGGCCGAGGAGCACGACCTGCCGGTGCTGGCCTTCTGCGAGGACGTCGCGGCCTCCGGGGGGTACTGGCTGGCCTGCGCGGCGGACGAGATCTACGCGCACCCGACGTCGACGGTGGGCTCGATCGGCGTCGTCAGCTCCGGGTTCGGGCTGGAGGGCCTGATCCAACGGTGGGGGATCGAGCGCAGGCTGCACACGGCGGGCACGTCCAAGGCCCGGCTGGACCCGTTCCTCCCGGAGAAGGAGGAGGACGTCGCGTGGCTGCGCGGGGTCCAGGACGAGCTGCACGAGATGTTCGTGGAGTGGGTGACCTCGCGCCGCGGGGACAAGCTGGCGAAGGACGCGGACCTGTTCACCGGCGAGGTGTGGACGGGGGCGAAGGCGCTCGGCCTCGGCCTGGTCGACGGGCTGGGTACGCCGCGGGGGATCCTCACCGAGCGTTTCCCCGACGCGAAGCTCGCCCCGGTCGAGGGACGCAAGCCGCTGCTCGCCCGGCTCGGACTGGGAGCGCCCGCGGCGGCCTCGCTGCTCGGTACGGCTGGAGGGATGCAGGTCAGTGCGGCTGACGTCGTACTGGGTGTCGCCCAGGCGGCCGACATCAGAGCGAGCTGGGCGCGCTACGGTCTGTAGCGTCGCCGGTGGTGGGCGAACCCGGCACAGGGATGTGCGTCACCCGTTCGAGGTGTAGCCGATCGGTCGCAGATTGGTGAGATGCCCTGGCATCCGGCACCGATCACCGTCACCATGGTCGGCAGACCGGATGGCGTTGCCGAGCGACGTGTCCGGTCCGCGCACCGGGCACGCAGGATGAGGAGATCGTGGACAGCACCGACAGCTCCGGAGGTCTGGTCGTCCTGGCTGTGGACGACGAGCAGCCGGCTCTCGAAGAACTGGCGTTCCTGCTGAACGAGGACCCGCGAGTGGCGGAGGTCCTCAAGGCCTCGGACGCCACCGAGGCGTTGCGGCAGCTGAGCGCGCGGAGCACCCGCGAGCACACGCACGCCACGATGAGCGCGGCGCGCGCCGCGGGCCAGCCGCTGCCACCGGCGTCACCGGCCCGCCTGGCGGACCGCACGGACATCGACGTGGTGTTCCTCGACATCCGGATGCCCGGGCTCGACGGCCTGGAGCTCGCCCGGGTGTTCTCCTCCATGCTGCAGCCGCCGGAGGTCGTGTTCGTCACCGCGCACGACGACCGCGCGGTCGACGCCTACGAGGTCGGCGCGAAGGACTACCTGCTCAAGCCGCTGCGCGAGGAGCGGTTGGCCGCGGCGCTGGACCGGATCATCTCCAACCGCACCACCGCGGCCCCGGCCGAGGCCGCACCCCAGGAGCGGGACGAGGACGAGGTCATCCCGGTCGAGCTGGCGGGCACCACCAAGCTGGTCCCGCGGTCGGCGGTGCGGTACGTGGAGGCCCAGGGCGACTACGCCCGGCTGCACACCACGGACGGCAGCCACCTCGTTCGGATCCCGCTGTCGGTGCTCGAGGACCGCTGGCGAGACGCCGGTTTCGTGCGCATCCACCGCTCGTTCCTGGTGGCGTTGCCGCTGGTCACCGAGCTGCGGCTGTCCGGATCGGGGTACGTCGTGCGGGTCGGTTCCGGACCGGACACCGCCGAGCTGCCGGTCTCCCGGCGGCACACCCGCGAGCTGAAGGACCGCCTCGTCCGTGCGACGAAGCAGGCGTGGAGCCAGAGGTGACCCAGCGTCGCCCGGCCCACGGGGTCCGGGTGGCGTGGTGAGCACCTCGCTCGACGACGGCTCCCCACCCTCCGCGAACC
>NZ_JACBXB010000364.1 GCF_013870575.1 Pseudonocardia pini | reverse complement strand
CGACCTCCGCGGGCACGCTCGCGCCGGACTCACGGAGCAGCCCCGGCCCGCCGACCGCGACCTCGGCCCCGTCGACGGTCGCCCGCACCCCGCGCCCGGTCAGCGACCGGAATCCCGTCACCCGCCCTGGTGATCGCTGCCCCTGACCCGTCGAGGCCGTATCCGGCGCGGAGGGGTCGGAACCGGTGATCATGGCGGCGACGACCGCCTTCGCCAGTGGGTGCTCGCTGTCCGCCTCCACCGCGGCGGCGAGGGGCAGGGTCTCCGGCGCACCGGTGATCCCGACGACGGTGGGCCTGCCCGTGGTCAGTGTGCCGGTCTTGTCGAACACCACGGCGTCCACCGTGCGCATGCGCTCCAGCGCGAGCCGGTCCTTCACCAGGATCCCGGCGCGGGCGGCGCGGGCCGTCGAGATCGCGATGACCAGCGGGATCGCCAGGCCGAGGGCGTGCGGGCAGGAGATCACCAGGACGGTCACGGTCCGCTCGACCGCCTCCGAGAGGTCGCCGACCAGCGACCACACCACGAACGTCACCACGCCGACGCCCGCGGCGAACCAGAACAGCAGCGCCGCGGCCCGGTCCGCCAGCGCCTGGGCACGGGACCGGGAGCTCTGGGCCTGCTCCACCAGGCGTCGGATGCCGGCGAGCGCGGTGTCCTCCCCGGTCCGGTCGACCCGGACGCGGATCGCGGAGTCGGTCGCGACCGTGCCCGCCACGACGCGGCCGCCCACGCCGCGCGAGACGGTGCGGGACTCGCCGGTGATCATGGACTCGTCCAGCTCCGCCGCCCCCTCGACGACGACGCCGTCGGCGGGCACCCGGCCGCCGGACCGGACCAGGACGACGTCGCCCGGGACCAGCTCGGCCTGCGGGACCTCCTCGACGCCGTGCTCACCGACGCGCTCCGCGGTGTCCGGGAGGAGGGCGGCGAGGGCGTCGAGCGCGCCGGAGGCCTGGCCCAGCGCACGCATCTCGAGCCAGTGCCCGAGCAGCATGATCACGACGAGGAGCGCGAGCTCCCACCAGAAGTCCAGCATGAGCAGGCCCGCGGTCGTGAGTGCGCCGGCCACGAACGCCACGGTGATCGCGAGCGCGACCAGCAGCATCATCCCCGGCCGGCGCGCCGTGATCTCCGACCAGGCGCCGGTGAGGAAGGGGGCACCGCCCCACAGGAAGATCACCGTGCCGAGCACCGGGGAGATCCAGCCGGTGCCCGCGGGGAGGGGGTAGCCGAGCAGGTCGGCGAACATCGGGCTGAACGCGACCACCGGCAGGGCGAGCAGCAGGGTCCACCAGAAGCGGGTGCGGAACATCGCGGCATGGTCCCCGTGGCCGGCGTGCCCGCCGTGCCCCGCATGCTCAGTGTGCCCCGCGTGCCCCGCGTGCTCGCCGGTCGCCACGTCCGGTTGCTCCTTCTGGTCCATCATCCGCCTCCGCGCTCCGCCGTTCGTGCTCGTCGCACGAAACCTATATACCCCCCCAGGGTATTCCCGCGGCGTCGAAACCTTGCCGTGAGGCGCCCGTAACGGCACATTCCTACCGTTCGGGCCGCATCCCCACCCCGACCGACGGAGGGGCTCCACGTGAGCAGCACACCGACGAACTCCGACTCCGGCGACTACCTCGCGAAACGTCAGCTCCGCACCGGCGCCGCGGGCTGGGTGCTGTTGGCGGGTCTCGGCGTCAGCTACGTGATCTCCGGCGACTACTCGGGCTGGAACTTCGGCCTGGCGGAGGGCGGCTTCGGCGGCCTGCTGATCGCCGGCATCGTGATCGCGGCGATGTACTTCGCGATGGTGCTCGGCATGGCGGAGCTGTCCAGCGCACTGCCGACCGCGGGCGGCGGCTACACCTTCGCCCGGCGCGCGCTCGGCCCGTGGGGCGGCTTCGCCACCGGCACCGCGATCCTGCTCGAGTACGCCATCGCCCCCGCGGCGATCGCGACCTTCATCGGTGCCTACGTCGAGTCGCTGAACCTCTTCGGCATCACCGACGGCTGGTGGGTCTACCTCGTCGTGTACGCCGTGTTCATCGGCATCCACCTGTCGGGGGCGGGCGAGGCGCTGAAGGCCATGTTCGTCATCACGGCGATCGCGCTCGTCGGGCTCGTGGTGTTCGCGATCGCCGCGATCCCGCTCTTCGACACGGCCAACCTCACCGACATCGCCCCCACCGACGCCGCGGGCGCCTCGGCGTTCCTGCCGTTCGGCGCGATCGGGATCTGGGCGGCGGTGCCCTTCGCGATCTGGTTCTTCCTGGCCGTCGAGGGGGTCCCGCTCGCGGCCGAGGAGGCCACGGAGCCGGAGAAGAACGTGCCGCGCGGGATCGTCGTGAGCATGCTGGTCCTGCTCGTGACCGGGGCCGTGGTGCTCGTGCTGTCGACGGGTGCGCTCGGCGCGGAGGCGTTGTCGGAGTCCGGCAACCCGCTGGTCGAGGCCCTGGGGACGGGGGTGGCGGCGACGGTCGTCAACTACATCGGGCTCGCCGGGCTCGTCGCGAGCTTCTTCTCGATCATGTACGCGTACTCGAGGCAGACCTTCGCACTCTCCCGCGCCGGTTACCTCCCCCGGGTGCTGTCGGTGACCAACTCCCGCAAGGCGCCGACGCTCGCGCTGATCGTCCCGGGCGTGATCGGCTTCCTGCTCTCGCTCACCGGCCAGGGCGCGATGCTGCTGAACATGGCGGTGTTCGGGGCGGCCCTGAGCTACGTGCTCATGATGGTCAGCCACATCGTGCTGCGCCGCCGCGAGCCGGACATGCCGCGCCCGTACCGGACCCCCGGCGGTGTCTGGACGACCGGGTTCGCGCTGGTCATCGCCGTGATCTCGGTGATCGCGACCTTCCTGGTGGACAGCGTCGCCGCGCTGTGGACGCTGGGTGCGTTCGCCGTGTTCATGGCCTACTTCGCCTTCTACAGTCGCCACCACCTCGTGGCGAGCGCCCCGGACGAGGAGTTCGCCGCGCTGGCCGCGGCGGAGAAGGAGCTCGGATGAGACGTCGCACGACCCTCGGTGGACACACGCACGAGTTCGCGGACCTGAAGGCGCTGCTGGCCGCGGCCACCCCTGAGCGGTCCGGCGACGTGCTGGCCGGGGTCGCCGCCGCGTCGGAGCAGGAGCGCGTCGCCGCCCAGGGGATCCTCGCCGACCTCCCCATGGCGACCTTCCTCGAGGAGCACGTCGTCCCGTACGAGTCCGACGAGGTCACCCGGCTGATCGTCGACAGCCACGACGCGGCGGCCTTCGCGCCGGTCGCGTCGCTGACCGTGGGCGGGTTCCGCGACCACCTGCTCGCCCCGGGCACCGACACCGTGGCGCTGAAGGCGGGCCTGACACCGGAGATGGTCGCCGCGGTGTCCAAGCTGATGCGGGTGCAGGACCTGATCGCGGTGGCCCGCCGGACCCCGGTCGTCACCGCCTTCCGGTCCACCGTCGGGCTGCCGGGCACGATGGCGACTCGGCTGCAGCCCAACCACCCCACCGACGACCCGATCGGCGTCACCGCGTCCATCGTGGACGGTCTCCTGCTGGGGTGCGGGGACGCCGTGGTCGGGATCAACCCGGCCACCGACTCCCCGCAGCGCACCACCGACCTGCTGAAGCTGATCGACGAGATCCGCGAGCGCTACGCCATCCCCACCCAGAGCTGCGTCCTCGCGCACGTCACGACGTCGATCGAGATCATGGGCCGCGGCGCCCCCGTCGACCTGGTGTTCCAGTCGATCGCGGGCACGGAGGCGGCCAACGAGGGCTTCGGCGTGACCCTCGCGCTGCTCCGCGAGGCGCACGAGGCCGCCCTTGCCCTGGACCGCGGGACCGTCGGGACGAACTGCATGTACTTCGAGACCGGCCAGGGCGCCGCGCTCTCGGCCGACGCCCACCACGGCGTGGACCAGCAGACCCTGGAGGCCCGCGCCTACGCGGTGGCCCGGGCCTTCGACCCACTGCTGGTCAACACCGTCGTCGGGTTCATCGGGCCGGAGTACCTCTACGACGGCAAGCAGATCACCCGGGCCGGGCTGGAGGACCACTTCTGCGGCAAGCTGCTGGGCGTGCCGATGGGCGTGGACGTCTGCTACACCAACCACGCCGAGGCCGACGCGGACGACACCGACACCCTGCTGACCCTGCTCGGGGTGGCCGGCTGCGGGTTCGTGATCTGCGTGCCGGGCGGGGACGACGTGATGCTCCACTACCAGTCGCTGTCGTTCCATGATGCGCTGTACGCGCGTCAGGTGCTGGGACTCGCCCCGGCGCCGGAGTTCGCGAGCTGGCTGGACGGGATGGGGCTGATGACCGGGGACGGGCGGATCAGGGAGATCACCGCGGACTCGTCGGCGCTCAAGGCGCTCACGGCGGGTGTGCGGTGACGGACGGACGGTCGGCGGCCTGGCAGCGCCGCGGCGAGCAGGCGACGGGGTCGCGTCCGGTCCGCGGGAGCGGCCGGGTCGGCGCGGGGATGATCGACGACATCGACGCCCTGCTCGCGGAGGAGGAGTCTGCTCCCGAGCCCGCGCCGGAGGACGACGTCCGCGAGCCCTACCTGTGACCACCGACGATCCCTTCGTCGCACTGCGTGCCGCCACCCGCGCGCGCGTGGCGCTCGGGCGGGCGGGGGACGCGTTGTCGACCGCGGACCTGCTCGCCCTGCGCGCCGCGCACGCCGCCGCCCGGGACGCCGTCCACTCCCCGCTCGACGCCGAGGCGCTGGCCGCCGAGGTCAGGGCCGAGCTGGGTCGGGAGGCGGTGCTGGTGCGCAGTGCCGCCGCGGACCGGGCCGAGTACCTGAAACGCCCTGACCTGGGCAGACGGCTCGGTGACGGGGGGCTGGAGGCCGGGGAGTACGACGTCGCCTTCGTGGTGGCGGACGGCCTCTCGCCGCTCGCCGTGCGCACCCACGCGGTGCCGATGCTGCGGGAGATCCTCGCGCGGCTGGAGGACTGGCGGGTCGCGCCGATCGTGGTGGCCACGCAGGCCCGGGTCGCCCTCGGGGACGAGGTCGCGGTGGCGTTGGGGGCGCGCGCGGTCGTCGTCCTGGTGGGGGAGCGGCCCGGGATGAGCTCGACGGACTCGCTCGGCCTCTACCTCACCTACGACCCGAGGCGGGGCCGCCGGGACTCGGAGCGCAACTGCCTGTCCAACGTCCGCCCGCCGCACGGCACCGGCTACGAGGCGGCCGCCACGACGCTCGCGATGCTCCTCGCGGAGTCCCGCAGGCTCCGGCTGTCCGGGGTGCGGCTCAAGGCCGATCCCGCTCTAGAGAGCTGAGATCTGACAGATCGCGATCAGGCGCAGGGTGGTCCAGTCCGTGGGGCGCCAGGTGCCGTCCTGCGGCATGACGATCGACGCGCCGCTGCGGC
>NZ_JACBXB010000363.1 GCF_013870575.1 Pseudonocardia pini | reverse complement strand
CGAGCTGGCCGCGACGGGGGACGTCGCGCGGGCGTTGGCCGGACGGCCCGTCGAGACCGTGGGACTCGGCGACTACAAGGCCTTCGTCGAGGGGCTGGCCGTCGAGGTCAAGGCCCGGGTCGGCGGCGCGGACCGCACCCCCGTGTACGTCTTCCTGGTCGGTGCCGACGCCGCGGACCCGCTGCTCGAACGCACCGGCACCGACGCGCTGCGCAGCGTGATCCGGTTCGGTCCCGAGGTCGGTGTGCACGTGGTGGGCTGGTGGCGCTCCGCGACGCGGCTCAAGCAGCTCCTGGCGATGACCGCGAGCGTCGACGACGTCGGGGCCTGGATCGCGCTCGACGTCCAGGGCGCCGATCTGGCCCCCTTCGGGCCCACCGCCTCCACGACCTGGTCGCCGCGGCCCGGCCGGGGCCTGCTGTTCGACCGCGCGCAGCAGTCCCGCCCGGAGGTCGTCATCGTGCCCGGCGCGGTGGAGGAGCCGTGACCGATCCCCGCACGACCGATCCCCGCAGTCCCGCGCAGCGCTACCGCGAGCTCACCGGCGCGATCGCGGACGCCTCCCGCGACCTGCGGGCCCGAGACGCCGAGCGGGTCGCCGAGCTGCGCCGCCTGCTCGCAGTGCTCCACGACCGGATGGAACGGGTGGGGGAGCGCACCGGGATGAGTCGGCTCGCCGCGCACACGCACTGGGAGACCGCGCTCGACGCGATGTGGGCGGAGCCGTGGATGACCGTCCCACCCTTCCCCCGCCCCGACCCGCAGGCGGACCCGAGCAGGCTCGCGGCGTACGAGCAGGAGATGTACGAGGCCCACGAGGCCCTGATGGGACTGGTCCACCGGACGAGGTTCGGCTTCCGCCGCTGACCACCGCAGCATGGAGCCACCACTGTCGTTCCCGGCCTTCGAAACGACAGTTACGGCTCCATGATGCCCTCGTCGTCGTCTCTCGCGAGGTAGGTCGCGAGGCGGTCGATCGCGTTCTCGTGGGTGGGGTGCTCGTCCACGAAGGCCCGGAGGCGGGCGGCCAGCCACTCGACGCTGACCGCCTCGCCCTCCCTGCGGGACTCCAGTTCCTCGATGCCCCGGTCGGTGAAGTACATCGGCTTACGAGAAGGCCTTGCCGATCAGCTCGCGCTGCTCGACCTCGTGCACCTTCGACGAGCCGGGGGCGGGAGCCGCCATCCGGCGCCGGGAGATCCGCTTGATGCTCGCGAGCCGCTCCGGCAGCTTCTCCGGCAGCTCCAGGCCCATGTGCGGCCAGGCGCCCTGGTTGGCGGGCTCCTCCTGGACCCAGCGGATGTCCTGGGCGTTGGGGTAGCGCTCCAGCACCGAGGCCAGCTGGCGGTCCGGCACCGGGTACAGCTGCTCGAGCCGGACGATCGCGGTGTCCGTGATCTCCTGCTTCTGCCGGTGCTGGTGCAGCTCCCAGAAGATCTTGCCGCTGCACAGCAGGACCTTCTTGACCGAGGAGGCGGGCCCGTCGGCGGTGCGGAACTCCGGGTCGTCGATCACCGGACGGAACCGGCCGCCGGTGAAGTCCGAGACCGAGGAGACCACGGCCTTGTTGCGCAGCATCGACTTCGGGGTGAAGACGATCAGCGGGCGGCGGACGCCGTCGAGCGCGTGCCGACGCAGCAGGTGGAAGTAGTTCGCGGGCTCCGACGGCAGCGCGACGGTCATCGAACCCTCGGCGCACAGCTGCAGGAACCGCTCGATCCGCCCGGAGCTGTGGTCGGGGCCCTGGCCCTCGAGGCCGTGCGGCAGCAGCAGCACGACGTCGCTCATCTGGCCCCACTTGGCCTCACCGGACGAGATGAACTCGTCGATGATCGACTGGGCGCCGTTGACGAAGTCGCCGAACTGGCCCTCCCAGAGGACCAGCGCGTCGGAGTTCGCCACCGAGTAGCCGTACTCGAAGCCGACCGCCGCGAACTCCGAGAGCGCCGAGTCGTAGGGCAGGAACCGGCCCTGGTCCTCCGCGAGGTTGCGCAGCGGGTAGTACTCCTCGCCCGTCTTGCGGTCGATGAGCACCGAGTGCCGCTGCACGAAGGTGCCGCGGCGGGAGTCCTGGCCGGAGAGCCGGACGAGCTTGCCGTCGAGCGCCAGCGACCCGAAGGCGAGCAGCTCGCCGAAGGCCCAGTCGATGTCGCCCTCGCGGGACATCTTCTCCCGCTTGGCCAGCACCGGCTTCACGCGCTGGTGCGGGGTGAAGCCCTCGGGCAGGTGCGCGTGCACGTCGCCGATCTTGTGCACGACCTCGACCGGGATCGAGGTGTCCAGGTCGCTCGGGACGGACTGTTCCTTCTCGACCGACGCGGAGACGACCGGCGGGGTCTTCTCCAGCTCGCGGACCTCGTTGAACACGTGCTCGAGCTGGTTGGAGAAGTCCTTGAGCGCGTGCTCGGCCTCCTCCATGGTGATGTCGCCGCGGCCGATGAGCGACTCGGTGTAGATCTTGCGCACCGAGCGCTTGGCGTCGATCACGTCGTACATCGCGGGCTGCGTCATCGAGGGGTCGTCGCCCTCGTTGTGGCCGCGGCGCCGGTAGCAGATCATGTCGATCACGACGTCGTTGTTCCAACGCTGCCGGTACTCGACGGCCAGCTTGGCCACCCAGACACAGGCCTCGGGGTCGTCCCCGTTCACGTGGAAGACCGGCGCACCGATCATCTTCGCGACGTCCGTGCAGTACTGCGAGGAGCGCGAGTTCTCCGGGGCGGTGGTGAAGCCGACCTGGTTGTTCACGACGACGTGCACCGTGCCGCCGGTGCGGTAGCCGCGCAGCAGGGCGAGGTTGAGCGTCTCCGCGACGACACCCTGGCCCGCGAACGCCGCGTCGCCGTGCATCATCAGCGGCAGCACGGTGAAGCCGCCGTCGCCCTTGTCGAGGATGTCCTGCTTGGCGCGCACGATGCCCTCGAGCACCGGGTCCACCGCCTCGAGGTGCGACGGGTTCGAGGCCAGCGACACGACCGTCTCGCCGTCGCCGAACATCCGGAAGTACTTGCCCTCGGCGCCCAGGTGGTACTTCACGTCCCCGGAGCCGTGCGCCTGGCCCGGGTCGAGGTTGCCCTCGAACTCGCGGAAGATCTGGCTGATCGGCTTGCCGACGATGTTGGCCAGTACGTTGAGCCGCCCGCGGTGGGGCATGCCGATGACGACCTCGTCGAGCTCGTTCTCGGCGGACTTGTCCAGCACCGCGTCGAGCAGCGGGATCACGGTCTCGCCGCCCTCGAGCGAGAACCGCTTCTGGCCGACGTACTTGGTCTGCAGGAAGGTCTCGAACGCCTCGGCGGCGTTGAGCTTCGAGAGGATGTACTTCTGCTCGACGACGCTCGGCTTCTGGTGCGGGACCTCGATGCGCTCCTGCAGCCAGGCGCGCTGCTCCGGGTCCGCGATGTGCATGTACTCCGTGCCGACGGTGCGGCAGTAGGAGTCCCGCAGCAGGCCCAGGATGTCCCGCAGCTTCATCCGCTGCTGGCCGCCGAAGCCGCCGACGGCGAACTCGCGGTCCAGGTCCCACAGGGTGAGCCCGTGCGACAGCACGTCCAGGTCGGGGTGGCGGCGCTGGCGGTAGTTCAGCGGGTCGGTGTCGGCCATCAGGTGGCCGCGGGTGCGGTAGGACTCGATCAGCTCGAGGATCCGCGCGGTCTTGTCGACCTCGCCCTCGGGGAAGTCCTGCACCCAGCGGACGGGCTCGTACGGCACCCGCAGCGAGGTGAAGATGTCGTCGTAGAAGCCGTCGTCGCCCAGCAGCAGGCGGTGCACCCGGCGCAGGAAGTCGCCGGACTCCGCGCCCTGGATGATCCGGTGGTCGTAGGTCGACGTCAGCGTGATGATCTTGCTGATGCCGATCTGCGAGAGCCGCTCCTCGGAGGCGCCCTGGAACTCGGCCGGGTACTCCATGGCACCGACACCGATGATCGCGCCCTGGCCCTGCATCAGCCGCGGCACCGAGTGGTTGGTGCCGAGCGTGCCCGGGTTGGTCAGCGAGATGGTGGTGCCCTGGAAGTCCTCGGCGGTCAGCGAGCCGTTGCGCGCCTTGTGGACCATGCCCTCGTAGGCGGACCAGAACTGCGCGAACGTCATGTTCTCGCAGCCCTTGATCGACACGACGACGAGCGAGCGCTGCCCGTTCTTGCCGGGCAGGTCGATGGCCAGGCCGAGGTTGACGTGCTCGGGCTGGACCAGCGTGGGCTTGCCGTCGGTCTCGACGAAGTGCCGGTTCATGCCGGGGAAGTCGGCGATCGCCTTGACCAGGGCGTACCCGATGAGGTGCGTGAAGGAGATCTTCCCGCCGCGGGTCCGCTTGAGCTGGTTGTTGATGACGATCCGGTTGTCGGCCAGGAGCTTGGCCGGGACCGCGCGCACGCTCGTGGCCGTGGGCACGGTCAGCGAGGCGTTCATGTTCTTGACGACGGCGTTGGCCGCCCCGCGGATCGGGCTGACCTCGTCCTGGCTCGGCGCGGCGGGCTTGGCCGCGGCCTTCGACGTGGTCCCCGCCTCGGGCTTGGCGGGGGTGCTCGCGGCGGTGCGGGTGCCGTTGGCGCGGGTCTCGACGGGGGCGGACGTCGTGGAGCTGACGGGAGCCACGTCCTTCTTTCCGGTCGGGGTGGTGGGGGCGGAGCCGTTGGAGCTGGAAGCGGTCTTCGCGGCCTCGGCGGGCTTCACGGGCGGGGTCTCGGCGGCCGCCTGCTCGGCGGTGGCCTGAGCGGTGGGGCTGTCCTCGGCGGGAGCGGCGCCGGAGAGCGAGCCGCCCGGTCGGTAGTCGGCGAAGAAGTCGTGCCACGCGGGGTCGACGCCTGCCGGGTCGTCGAGGAAGCGCTGGTACATCTCCTCCACGAGCCACTCGTTCGGGCCGAAGTCACTCGACCCGAATTCGCCGGTATGGCCGGTCGTACTGCTGGTGGACACGCGCTCTCAACCGCCTTGGTTCGCCTGAAGCCTGTGGGTCGCCGATGACCGGGTTCCCAGGGTAGTCCTCTTCACTCGCGGACACGTACGGTGCTCGGTCCGTATCACGTGTCCGTTTCGTGCCCACGCGCTAGAAGCCGGGCGGCGCGCCGATCGCGGGCACGACCGCGCTGCGCACCGAGGCCTCGGCGATGACGGTGCCCTCGACCAGGCCGCAGGGCGAGTCCCGGCGCAGGGTGTCCCGCTCGCCCGCGTACTGGCCGTCGACGGGGTCGACGAGCAGCTCGGTGCGCGTGGGGCCCGCGTCGTGGACCAGGGCGAGGCAGAGGTTGCCGTCGAGGTCCTTGACCTCGTCGACGAGCGTGACCGCGGGCAGCTCGAGCAGCGCCGCGAAGAGGGCGCCGCGCAGGTCCGCGGGCACGGCGCACGAGCGCAGTGCGTCGACCGCGCTGCGGAAGGGGCCGGTGTAGGTGAAGAGT
>NZ_JACBXB010000362.1 GCF_013870575.1 Pseudonocardia pini | reverse complement strand
GATGGAGGCCGTCGAGCCGCCACACGGTGGCGTCGGGGGTGAGCACCGCACAGTCCCCGGGGGTGACCGCCCACCACACCAGGTACGCCGTGCCCGCCGCGAGGACGGCGGCGACCGGCACCAGTCCCGTCCGCCTCACCGCGCACCCCTCCCCCGAGGATGCACGGACGGCACCCTCGCTCACCAGGAATGAGCGAGAGCGCCGTCCGTGCAGTACATCAGCGGCGGATGACCACCTTCAGCGCCTCGTGGGCCGCGGCGTTGCCGAAGACCTCGTACGCCTCGTCGATCTGGTCGAGCGAGAAGGTGTGCGTGCCCATCTTCTCGGCGGGGATGCGGCCGCTCGCGACCATCGTGAGCAGGGTCGGGATCGAGACCGTGTCGACCAGGCCCATCGTCAGGGTGACGTTCTGGATCCACATCTCCTCGAGCGGCAGCTCCACCGGCGCCCCGTGCACGCCGATGTTCGCGATGGTCCCGCCGGGTCGGACGAGCGCGGCCGTGGTGCGCAGCGTCTCGGGGTAGCCGACCGCCTCGATCGCGACGTCCACGCCCAGGCCGTCCGTCATCGCCTTGACCGCCTCGACGACGTCGGGGCCCGCCTCGACCGCGTCCGTGGCCCCGAACTCCTGGGCCTTGGTGAGCCGGAACTTGTTCGAGTCGACCGCGATCACCCGCGACGCGCCCCACAGCCCGGTCGTGAGGATCGCGGAGAGCCCCACGGCACCCGCGCCGACGACGGCGACCGTGTTGCCCGGGCGTACCCCGCCCGCCAGCACGCCGACCTCGTAGCCGGTGGGCAGCGAGTCGGCGAGGAAGATCGCCTGCTCGTCCGTGACGTCGTTCGGGATCAGGTGGAGCGACGTGTCGGCGTACGGGACGCGGACGGACTCGGCCTGGGTGCCGTCGATGAGGTGGCCGAAGATCCAGCCGATCCCGCCGACGGTCTGACAGTGCGACGGCATGCCGCGCGTGCAGTAGGCGCACCGGCCGCAGCGGGTGATCGCCGGGACCAGGACGCGGTCCCCGGCCTTGAACCCGGTCACCGCGGCCCCGACCTCGGTCACCGTCCCGACGGCCTCGTGCCCCAGGATCCGGCCGTCGGTCACCGCGGGTACGTCGCCCTGCAGGATGTGCAGGTCCGTGCCGCAGATGGTGGTCGTGTCCACTCTGACCACGACGTCGGTGGGGTCCTGGACCTGCGCGTCCGGGACGTCCTCCCAGGACTTGCGACCGGGTCCGTGGTAGACGAGCGCCTTCATGGAGCCTCCCCGAGGGTCGTGTCACCGTCCCGGGGACGCTAGTGGCGCCCGTCACATGCAGGTGTCTCAGTCTGCGACTGAGCCGTCCCAGGCCGGCCTAGACCACGCCGCGGTCGTGCAGGCCCGCGATCTCGGCGGACGACAGGCCGAGGAGCTCGGCCAGCACCTCGTCGGTCTCCCGGCCGAGGACCGGGGTGGCGCCCGCCTCGCCGTGCTCGCCGTCGAACCGCATGGGTGAGCGGGCCGTGATCCCGCTGCTGCCGTCCTGCAGGGTGAGGTCGGTCAGCACGGGGTGCTCACCGGTCCGGAACGCGGTGACCACGTCGGTCATGCCCTGGTAGCGGCCCCAGAGCACGCGGGCGGCGTCGAGCTCGTCGGCCACCGCCTTGGAGTCCCGCGCGAGGAACCAGGGCTTGAGGACGGCCGCGATCGTGTCCCGCAGCCGGTACCGCTCGGCCTCCTGGGCGAGGTCCGCCTCGAGGGCCTGCTCCAGCGCCGCGAAGACCGCGTTCGTGCCGGTCACGCTGGTCAGCGCGGACCACTGGCCGGGGGTGAGCGCCACGACCATCACCCGCTGCCCGTCGGAGCAGGCGAAGTCCACCCCGAAGGAGCCGTAGACGTGGTTGCCGTGCCGCGGCCGCTCCCGGCCCCGGTCGGCCGCCTCGGACAGCCAGCCCAGGTTCGCCACCCCGGCCAGCGCGACGTCGGACAACGCGAGCTCCACGAAGCTGCCCCGCCCGGTCCGCGACCGCTCGTAGAGGGCCGCCAACACCGCCGTCGACACGCTGAGGCCGGTCACCAGGTCCCAGGCGGGCAGCACGTGGTTGACCGGCGCCGCGCCCTCCTCGGTGCCGGTGATCTGCGGGATCCCGACCTCGGCGTTGACCGTGTAGTCCACCGCGGGCCGCCCGTCCGGGTAGCCCTGGACGCGGACGTGCACGAGATCGGCGCGGCGCGCGGCGAGCACGTCGTGCGCCATCCACCGGCGCCCGACGACGTTGTCCACCAGCACCCCGGCCTCGGCGACCAGCGCCGTGACGAGCTCACGGCCCTCGTCGGAGCGCATGTCCACGGCGACCGAGCGCTTGCCCTTGTTCAGCGAGGCCCAGTAGAACGACTCGCCCGCCGCGTCCACCGGCCAGCGCAGGTGGTCCGAGCCGCCCCCGAGCGGGTCGATCCGGATCACCGCGGCGCCGAGCTGCGCGAGCGTCATCCCGCCCGTCGGGCCCGCGACGAAGCTCGCGCACTCGACGACCTGCAGTCCCTCCAGCGGCCTGCTCACGACTGCCCCCCGAACGACTCGGCCCCGGACGACTCGGCCCCTGATGTCTCGGCCCCGGACGACTCGGCCCCTGATGTCTCGGCCCCTGATGTCTCGGCCCCGAAGGTGAGGACGAGCCTGCCCCGGGTCCCGCCCGCCTCGAGGCGGGCGTGGGCCTCGGGTGCCCGCTCGGCGGGGTAGGTCTGCGCGACCCGCAGCGTGACGGCGCCGGACTCGGCCAGCACCCGCAGGGAGTCCAGCCGCTCGCGGTCCTGGGCGATGTCGCGCACCCACACCGGGTACCACGAGATCCCGCGCTCGGCGGGACCCTCGTACCCCCGCACGGTGGCGATGCGACCGCCGTCCCGCACCGCGCCGAGCAGCTCGTCGCCCTGTACCGAACCGTCGGCGAGCACGTCGACGCCCTCGGGAACCACGGCCCGGATGCGGTCGGCCACCCCCTCGCCGCGGCGTACCACGAGGTCCGCGCCCAGCTCCTTGACCAGCGCCTCGTCCGCCTCCGAGGCGTCGGCGACCACCCGCAGGCCCGCCGCGGCGGCGAGCTGCACGACGTACCCGCCGAACGCCCCCGCGGCCCCGGTCACGGCGATCGTCGAGCCCGGGGCGGGATCCAGCAGGTCCACCGCACGCCGGGCGGTGAGCCCGTTCATCGGCAGCGTGGCGGCGTGCACGTGGTCCGCGCCGGAGGGGGCGCGCACGACCGACCCGGCAGGCACGACGACGTACTCGGAGTAGGCCCCGTGCGTGCCGTCGGGGACGACGATCGCCATCACCGCGTCGCCCACGGCGAGCCCGCCACCCGCGCCCTCACCGAGCTCGTCGACCACCCCCGCGGCATCCATCCCGGGCACGTACGGCGGCGGGTCCTTGCGCTGCCGCTCGGCGCGGGACCCGTTGCGCAGGCCCGTGTCCGTGGGGTTGACCGCGGCCGCGTGCACCCGGATCCGGACCTGTCCGGGGCCCGCGTGCGGCTCCGGCAGCTCGACGACCTCGAGGGCCCCCGGCCCACCCCACTCGTTCACCCCGATGGCACGCATGGTCCGACCCTAGGCTCCGTGTCGCGGACCCGCTCAGACGGCGGCCTGCTCCCGCAGGACCTCGACGCCGACCGGGGCGTCCCCGCGCAGGGTGACCCGGTGCATCACCCGCCGGGCGTCGCCGTAGTC
Source organism: Pseudonocardia pini (assembly GCF_013870575.1). Lineage (GTDB taxonomy): Bacteria > Actinomycetota > Actinomycetes > Mycobacteriales > Pseudonocardiaceae > Pseudonocardia > Pseudonocardia pini. The sequence goes on along the minus strand of NZ_JACBXB010000362.1, from coordinate 1,689 downwards.
GCGGTTGGCGTAGTGCGCGGTGGCGCGGTTGTCCCACATCGCCACGTCGCCCTCGGCCCAGCGGTGGCGCACGATGTGCTCGGGCTTGGTGATCGCGGCGAAGAAGACGTCGAGCAGGTGGCGGCTCTCGACCTCCGAGACCCCCTCGATCGCCACGGTGAAGCCCGGGTTCACGAACAGCGACCGGCGGCCCGTCTCGGGGTGGACCCGCACGACCGGGTGCACCACCTGGTCCAGGCTGGTGACGGTCTCGCCCTCCCACACGCTGCCCTGGCCCTGGCGGCGCTGGGCGAGGTAGTAGCCGAAGTCCTTGCTGCCGTCGTGGCGGGCGTCGAGCTGGTCGGCGAGCGCGCGCAGCGGCGGGGACAGCGCCTCGTACGCCAGCTCGAGGTCCGCCCAGTTGGTGTCGCCGCCGGTCGGGGGCAGGGTCACCGCACGCAGGATCGAGCCGAGCGGCGGCCGCTTCATGAAGGTGACGTCGGTGTGCCAGACGTCGGCGTACCCGTCGTCCGCGGAGTCCAGCGCGTAGATCTCGGTGTGGTCCTCGTCGATGCCCGGCACCACGGGGTGCGACGCCGTGAGCTCACCGAGCCGGTTCCCCAGCCGGACCTGGCCGCTGGGGTCGAGGGCGTGCTGGCCGCGGAAGAACAGCACCTTGCGCTCGGTGAGCTGCGCGCGGATCGCGGCGACCTGGGTGTCCGAGGCGGTGGCGAGGTCGACGTCGTGGACGATCGCGCCGAAGCGCGGGCCCAGCGGCTCGAGGTTCAGGGTGACGGCGGACAGCGGGGACATGCATGGCTCCACATCGGACCTGACGTGCGAGGACACGGCAGGACGGTTCGAGAGGGGTGGCGACGACGCCGGGAGAGGGCCCTGGGGAGGGTGCGGTGGGGGCGGCAGCGGGCCGCCTGCACTCAACCGAACCAGTTGCGGACCGCGGATCCCGTCCAGAGCAGGTCGACGTCCGGGCCGGGATCCACTGCGGTGCGCGGGCCCCCCGGACAGAGCGCCACGTCGGTCCGACACAGGTCGACGTAGAGTCGCGCCACGAGTCGGAGGTCCGGGGTCACACGTCGGATCGTGGCCGCCGCGCTGCGCCCGCGCAAGGGCAGTGTGATGAGTGTCCGCCGTCACTCCCACCCTTGCGACTACGCAGTGTTGTCCCGTCGGTACTGTCCGTGTATGGAGCTCGGCTACCTCACCCACGTCGGCGGGCTGGGCTCCCCGCGCGACGCGTACCGCGACACCGTCGCCCTCGCCGTCGCCGCGGAGGCCGCGGGGTACGACTCGTTCTGGGTCGCCCAGCACCACAACAGCGAGGCGCAGGGGTACCTGCCGTCGCCGTTCGTGCTGCTCGCGGCGGTCGCGCAGGCCACGCAGCGGATCCGGCTCGGGGTGGGCGTCGTCGCGGTCACGTTGGAGGACCCGCGGCGGGTCGCGGAGGACGCGGCGGTCCTGGACACCTTCTCAGGCGAACGGCTGGAGCTGGGGGTGGGCGCGGGCTCCGACCCCGCGGCGTCGGCGCTGTTCGGGCGCGACCACGAGCGCAGGCACGCCGAGTGCGTCGAGGCCGTCGACCGGCTGCGGACGGTCCTCGGCGGGATCACGCTGGTGCCCGACGCCCCCGGGCTGCTCGACCGGATGTGGTGGGCGACCGGCTCGGCGCGGGGTGTGGCGGCGTCCGCCGCC
>NZ_JACBXB010000361.1 GCF_013870575.1 Pseudonocardia pini | reverse complement strand
CACGAGTTCCTGGTCGGCACGGACGTCCACCGGGCCGACCTGGTGGAGGCGGGGAAGGCCGTGCTGCCCGACCTGCCGGACGAGCTCCTGGGTCTGAGCCCGCAGGCGCCGTTCCTGCTGACCGACTGCCGCGCCTGGGACGTCCCCGCCGCCCCCGACTCCGTGCAGGCCCCCGCGACGGCCGACGTGCCCGTGCTCGTCCTCGACGGGGGGCTCGACGCGATCACCGCACCGCGGAACGGCGAGCTGGTCGCGAGCGCGCTGCCGAAGGCCACCCGCGTGGGGTTCGCCGACTCCGCACACGACGTCCTGCTCTGGTCGACGGCCTGCGCACTGCCGGTCATGCAGAGCTTCCTGGCGGGGAGGACGGACACCGCGTGTGCGACGTCGGTCCGGCCCGCCGCGTTCACCGGCTGAGGCGCGGCGGCACGGGGATCCGCATCAGGTCCTCGGCGACGTGCAGCTCGCCCGCGAACACCTCACGGGCCTCCCGCTCGAACGCGGTCGGGTCGGTGTAGCGCTGGGAGAAGTGGGTGAGGACCAGGGTGCGGACCCCGCACTCGGCGGCGACGGTCGCGGCCTCGCGGGCGGTGAGGTGGCCGTAGGTGTGCGCGAGGTCGGCCTCGGCATGGAGGAAGGTCGACTCGATGACCAGCATGTCCGCCCCGTCGGCGAGGGCGTACACGCCCGCGCACAGCCGGGTGTCCATCACGAACGCGACCACCTGGCCGGGCCTCGGGGCACTGACCTGCTCCAGCGTGACGCCGTCGAGCTCGCCGCGGGCCTGCAGCTCGCGCACGCGGGGGCCGGTGATGCCGGCGCGGGCCAGCTCGTCGGGGAGCATGCGGACGCCGTCGGGTTCGGTGAGCCGGTAGCCGAAGGCCTCGACCGGGTGCTCCAGGCGCGCCACCTCCAGGCCGGGTGCGACGGGGCCGTCTGCGGCGTGCGGGTGCTCCGCGATCTCGCCGCGCTCGAGGTAGGAGCTGGCGTAGCGGAGCCGGGAGAAGTACTCCTGTCCGGACGCCGGGAAGTGCGCGTGCACCGGGTGGGCCACCTGGTCGAGCGAGATCCGTTGCAGTACACCGGGGACGCCCAGGCAGTGGTCGCCGTGCAGGTGGGTGAGGCAGAGCCGGGTGACCGCGGAGACCGGGATCCCGGCGAGCAGCATCTGCCGCTGGGTGCCCTCGCCGGGGTCGAACAGCAGCCCCTGGTCGTCGAAACGCAGGAAGTAGCCGTTGTGGTGCCGGGTCCGGGTCGGCGCCTGGGAGGCCGTCCCGAGCACGACCAGCTCGCGCACACGCGCTCCTCAGGTCGTGAGTGGCGATGGTCGCTCCAGACAGGTCGCTCCAGCGACCATCGCCACTCACAGGATCAGCGGCCGGTGAACTCCGCCTTGCCCGGGCCGTTCTCGACGAAGGACCTCATGCCGATGCCGGCGTCGTCGCTGGCGAACAGACCCGCGAACAGCTCGGACTCGATGTCCAGGCCGGTGCGCAGGTCGGTGTCCAGGCCGCCGTCGATCGCCTTCTTCGCCGCCGCGTAGGCCAGGGCCGGGCCGGAGGTGAACTGCGAGACGTACTCGACGGACCGGGAGTACACCTCGTCGGCGGGGACGACCTCGTCGACCAGCCCGATCTCCAGCGCCTCCTGCGCGGTGATCATCCGGCCCGTGTAGATCAGGTCCTTGGCCCGCGACGGGCCGACGAGCCGGGTGAGCCGCTGGGTCCCGCCGCCGCCGGGGAAGATGCCGAGCAGGATCTCGGGGAAGCCGAGCTTCGCGTTGTCCCCCGCGATCCGCCGGTCCGCGCCGAGCGCGACCTCCAGGCCGCCGCCGAGGGCGTAGCCGGTGACCGCGGCGACCGTGGGCTTGGGGATGGTCGACAGCGCGCCGAGGCCCGCGGACAGCCTGCGCGCGACGGGCGCCATGTCCGAGTAGGACATCGACGCCATCTCCTTGACGTCCGCACCCGCGGCCAGCGTCTTCTCGCCGCCGTAGACGATCACCGCGCGGACGTCCGCCCGGCTCGCCGCCTCCTCCGCGACGACCAGCAGCTCGTTCTGGACCTGGCGGTTGAGCGCGTTCATCGGCGGCCGGTCCAGCCGGACCGTGCCCACCCCGTTGTCGACCTCGAGCCTCACGAATTCCGTCACGAGCCGACCCTAACCCGCCACCACGACGAGCGAACGGCACTCTCGCTCATACCTAGTGAGCGAGAGTGCCGTTCGCTCATCCGGGGGTCAGCGGAGGTAGGCGCTGTACCGGCGCCTGCGGCGCTGCACCGACAGTGGGACGCCGAAGGTCTCGGTGAGGTTCGCGTCCGTGAGCACGTCGTCGAGCAGGCCCGCGGCCACGACCCGGCCCTCGCGCAGCAGCAGGCCGTGGGTGTACCCGGGCGGGATCTCCTCGACGTGGTGGGTGACCAGCACGGACGCCGGGGCGTCGGGATCGAGGGCGAGCGCGGAGAGCCGGGAGACGAGGTCCTCGCGGCCGCCGAGGTCGAGACCCGCGGCGGGCTCGTCGAGCAGCAGGAGCTCGGGATCGGTCATCAGCGCGCGGGCGATCAGCACCCGCTTGCGCTCCCCCTCGGACAGCGTGCGGTACTCGCGCTCCGCGAAGCCCTCCATGCCGAGCTGCTCGAGCAGCTGGGTGGCGCGGTCGGTGTCCATCGCGTCGTACCGCTCCCGCCACCGGCCGAGCACGCCGTACCCGGCGGAGACGACGACGTCGGACACCACCTCGTCGCCCGGGATCCGGATCCCGAGGTTGGCCGAGGTCAGCCCGATGCGAGGGCGCAGGTCGAACAGCGCCACCCGGCCGATCCGCTCCCCGAGGACGTGCACCACACCGGCGGTCGGGTGCATCTCGGCGGCGGCGAGCCGGAGCAGGGTCGTCTTGCCCGCGCCGTTGGGCCCGAGCACCACCCAGCGCTCGTCGAGCTCGACGCTCCAGTCCACGGAGTCGAGCAGCACCGTCGGCCCGCGCCGCACGGTGACCCCGTCCATGCGGATCACGAGATCGGTGAGATCGGGTGTGACGCTGTGCGCGGCGGCCGGTCCGGGGGTGCTCACCCCCATATCCTCGCCGATCGTGCCGGTCTTCCCGTTGGGTGCCCATGTCGACGACTCCGGGGCCCGCTTCGCGGTCGCCTCGACCAGCGCCGATGCCGTCGAGGTGTGCCTGGTGGACGAGGCCGCCGACGGTTCCCTCGCCGAGCGTCGGGTCGAGCTCACCGAGCGGACCTTCGGCGTGTGGCACGGGCACGTCCCGGGAGTGCGGCCGGGGCAGCGCTACGGCTACCGGGTGCACGGCCCCTACCGGCCGTGGGACGGGCACCGGGCCAACCCGCACAAGATCCTCGTGGACCCGTACGCCACGCGGATCAGTGGCCGGGTCACCGACCTGGCGGCCGCGCGCGGCTGGGTCGACGACCCCATGACCGGTCCGGCGAGCACGCTCGACTCGCTCGGCTCGGTCCCGTTGTCCGTGGTCGACGCGCCCGACGGCACCCCCCTGCCCCCGCGCCCCGACGTCCCGTGGTCCGAGAGCGTGCTCGCCGAGCTGCACGTGCGGGGGTACACGAAGCTGCACCCGGAGGTGCCGCCGGAGCACCGCGGGACGTATCTCGGCATGGCGCACCCCGCCGTCGTCGAGCACCTCCGGCGCATCGGGGTCACCGCGGTCGAGCTGCTGCCGGTCTGCGCGAGTGCCTCCGAGCCCTCGCTCGTGGAGCGCGGCGCGACCAACTACTGGGGCTACTCCACGCTCGGCTTCCTCGCCCCGCACGCGGGCTACGCCTCGACGCCCGGCGCGGAGACCGCCGAGTTCCGGACCATGGTGGACACCCTGCACGCTGCGGGGATCGAGGTGATCCTGGACTTCGTCCCGAACCACACCTGCGAGGGCGGCGTCGGCGGGATGACGCTGTCCTACCGCGGCCTCGACGCCCGGGCCTACTACTCGCTCGGCGGCAACGGCCACGACGCCGACATCACCGGCACCGGCAACACCCTCGACGCGGGCTCCCCCACCGTGATCCGGCTGGTGTGCGACGCGATGCGGCACTGGGTCACCCGGTACGGCGTCGACGGCTTCCGGATCGACCTCGCGTCGGTGCTCGGGCGGCCGCGGTCCGGCACGTTCGACCCGCACTCCTCGCTGCTCACCGCGATCGCCGTGGACCCGATCCTGTCCACGACCAAGCTGATCGCCGAGCCGTGGGACGCCACCGGCGAGGGCTACCGGGTCGGCGGCTTCGGCGTGGCGTGGTCGGAGTGGAACGGGCGCTACCGCGACGCCGTGCGGGACTTCTTCCGCGGGCACGGGCACATCTCGGAGCTGGCCTCGCGGGTGACCGGGTCGTCGGACATCTACGCGCTGTCCGGGCGGCGGCCGTGGGCGTCGGTCAACTTCGTGACCGCGCACGACGGCTTCACCCTGCGCGACCTCGTCAGCTATGAGCGCAAGCACAACGAGGCCAACGGCGAGCACAACCGGGACGGGACCGACGACAACCGCTCGCAGAACTTCGGCGTCGAGGGCGAGAGCACGTCACCGGTCGTGCGGGGCCGGAGGCGGGCCGCGGCGCGGGCGATGCTCGGCACCCTGCTGCTCTCGATCGGCACGCCGATGATCGTCGGCGGCGACGAGCGCTGGCGGACCCAGGGCGGCAACAACAACGCCTACTGCCTCGACGACGAGACGACCTGGGTCGACTGGCTGCCCGACGCCCTCGACCCGGCCGCCGCCGAGGCGATGACCGCCTTCACCGCCCGGCTCACCGCGATCCGCCGGTCCTCCCCGGACCTGCACCGGGACGTGTTCCTCCGCAACTCCGACGTCCGGTGGTGGAACCCCGGGGGCCGCGCGATGAACGAGGGCGACTGGCACGACGGGCACGCCCGCGCCCTCGGCCTGCTCACCGCGGAGTGGCTGTTCCTGCTCAACGGCGACGGCGGGGGTCAGCCCTGCGTCCTGCCCGGCGAGCGGAGCCTGACCCCGGTGCTGGACACCAGCCGCGAGGACGGGTGTCCCGCGAGCTCGCGCCCCCTTCGGGGCGGGAGCACCCTCACCCTCCCCCCACACTCCCTGCTGCTGCTCCGCCGCAACCCCGCCACCCCGTGACCACCAGACCCGAGGGCGCGCCGAGGGCCTCCACACTTCTTGATCAACAGGCCCTCAGGCCTGTTTCGGGCCCCGAGATCCTGCGTGAGCGCCTGATGATCTCTGCCGAGCTTGATCACCAGGCCCTCACGCCGGCGATGGAGGTGAAGCGGAGCGCGGCGTAGGCTCCCGCGCATGCCGCGCTACGAGTTCCGCTGTCGGGAGTGCGCTCGCCGCGGAGGGCGGGCGACCTTCGAGGTCGACCGCCCCATGGCCGCGGCCTCCGATCCCGCCGACTGCCCGCAGGGGCACGCCGACACCGTGAA
>NZ_JACBXB010000360.1 GCF_013870575.1 Pseudonocardia pini | reverse complement strand
GCGATCTCGTCGCGGGCTGCAGGCCTGGTCAGGTCTGATTCGTACGTTCGTCTAAGACGTACGTCAGAAAGGCTGGCCGATCCGGTAGTCGCCGTCCTCGCTCAGCACCGTCACCGGGACCGACCGTACCCGACCCGCCCCCACGATCTGACAGAACAGCACGGTCCGCGGATCGGCGACGGCTCCCATCGGGCACTCCACGCTCGCCGCGGCGAGCGGCGCGGTCGCGGGATCGCTGCGGAGGTAGTCGCGGACCTCCTGCTCCAGCCGGGCGCCGTCGAGGGTCGGGGTCGGTTCGGGGCGAGCCGTGCCCGCCACAGGCACCGCGCAGGCCCCGAGCAGAGCGACGACGAGCGCCCCGGCGGCGACGACGCGGGCGAGCGGTGCAGACACGACGACCTCCAGTCCGGGTCGGCGACCACGAACGTTCACCGGGTCCCCGCGTCGACCCCGGTACGAGCACGCGAGAAGACACTCGGGTCGCGCGTCACCAGCATCCTCCGGCCGCGGCTCGGCGTCACCCCTCGAGCGGGCTCCCGACCCTCACCATCCCCAGCTCCCCGGCACGCCCTTGAACGGCCCGACGAGCTCGGCCGTCACCCAGCCGCCGTAGAAGCCGCCGGGCTGCGGGATGACCGGCTCGTCGTCGAGGGTGATCGCATCGAACGGGGCGGCGTAGAGCGCGACCCGGTCCTCGAGCTCGGGGTACCGGCGGTCCGGCCGCGGGTACCACCAGCCGACGGAGACGAGCGGCGGGACGCCGGGCACCACGACGTCGACGTAGCGGGCCTCGCCCTTCCACTCGCACACCGTGGTCCGGTCCACCGGCCGCAGGACGCCGTCGGTGAACGCCCGCCGCGGCAGGTAGTACGTCGGGGGATGGCTGGTCTCCAGGACCCGCACGACGTCCGTGGTGTCGACGACGACCGCGCCCCCGTGCCGCACGACGGCCCGGCGGTCGACCACCTCGAGGCGCGGCGGGCGCGGGTAGTCCCAGACCGACTCCTGGCCGGGTCCGGGCGTGACGGGGGTGGGTCGCATCGGCCCACGCTACGCAGGGACGTCCGTGTAAGACGGACGTCTAGTTGAGCCCCATCTCCACGGGGAAGGTCGCGAGCAGCGCCAACGGTGGTCCCTGCCTGCGGAGGACCCGGCCCCAGAGGTCGACGTGCCGGGCGGTGGTGACGTCGTCGGGCAGGCCGGGGACGACGAACCAGTCCCCGCGGGCGATCTCGCCGTCGAGCTGGCCCGCGTCCCAGCCGGAGTAGCCCGCGAACACCCGCACCCCGCGAACCCGCGACGCGAGCGCGCCGGGGTCGCTGTCCAGGTCGACGAGCACCACCGGCCCGTTCACCCCGACGACTCCGGTGAGCCCGTCCGGCCGCTCTCCCGGCTTGAGGATCGCCAGGCAGAGGGCGGTGGTGCCGTCGACCGGCCCGCCGACGAACACGCTGCCCGGCCCGGCCGCCAACGCCGACCACTTCGGCAGCACCTCGCCGACCGACGCCTCCGACGGCCTGTTGAGGACCACCCCCAGGCTCCCGTGCCTGCGGTGCTCGACCAGGTACACCACCGTCCGGCTGAAGTTGGGGTCGGTGAGGCCCGTCGCGGCGACCAGAAGGGTGCCGGGGCCGACCGGGGTGGCGGCCTGCCGGCCGGGGCGCTCGTCCCTCACGCGCCCATGTTCGCACCCCGGTCGGGGGACGTACGCTCCACCCGTGTCCCGCCCCGAACCGGCTCTCACCCTCGCCGCGCAGGCGGGCGAGGCCACGAAGGTCGGGGTTCGAGCACTCCTGCGCGGGCGTGGCTTCCGGAGGCTGCTGTTCTCGCGGATCCCGGCGCAGTGGGGCGACGGGTTCTTCCAGGCCGCCCTCGGCGGTGCCGTGTTGTTCAACCCGGAGCGCCAGGCGAACCCGCTCGCGGTCGCCGCGGGGCTCGCGGTGATGCTGCTGCCGTACTCGATCATCGGGCCGTTCGCGGGGGCGCTGCTGGACCGCTGGGACCGGCGCCGGGTGCTGCTCGTCGCGAACCTGCTGCGCGGGGTGCTGATCCTGCTCACCGCGGCGGCCGTCGCGGGTGGGGTGGACGGGCCGTTGCTCTACCTCGGCGCGCTCGCCGTGATCGGGGTGAGCCGGTTCGTGGGGGCGGGGCTGTCCGCCGCGTTGCCCCACGTCGTCGAGCCGCGGAACCTCGTCGAGGCGAACGTCGTGGCCGCCACCGCCGGGGCCGCCTCCGCCGCGATCGGCGGCGCGACGGCGATCGGCGTGCGCGAGCTCGTCGGGGCCGGGAACGCCGGCTCCGGTCTGACGGCGGCGCTCGCCGTGGTCGGCTCGGTGGTCGCCGCGGCGGTGGCGGCCGGGTTCGCCCGCCGGGCGCTGGGCCCGGACGGGACCGAGGAGCGGTCCGGCGTGTCGGCTGTCGCCCACGGATGGGCCGACGGGGCCCGCGCGGTCCTCCGGGTGCCGACGGTCAGTGCGGCCTTCTGCGCGGTCGGTGCGCACCGGCTGGCGTTCGGGATGAGCACGCTGCTGTCGCTGCTGCTGTTCCGGTACGCGTTCGAGGACATGGGGCCGCTGAAGGCGGGGCTGGCGGGCGTCGGGCAGGTGGTCGTGGCGGCGGGGGCGGGTCTGGGGCTCGCCGCGCTGCTCGCGCCCTGGCTGACCCACCGGCTCGGGCGGGCCCGCACGATCCGGCTCGGGCTGGTGGTCGGCGCGGTGACGCAGGTGACCGTCGCCTGCTTCACCACCTTGCCGACGGTGCTGGCCTGCGCCTTCATGCTCAGCACGGCGGGGCAGGTGGTGAAGCTCTGCGCCGACGCCGCGATCCAGGAGGAGACCGCGGACGAGACCCGCGGCCGGGTGTTCGCGCTCTACGACGCCTTGTTCAACACCTGCTACGTGCTCGCCGTCGGGGCCGCGGCGCTGCTCAGCCCGCCCGACGGGAACTCCCCGTGGCTGCTGGGCGCCGCCGCCGTCGTCTACGTCCTCGGTCTGGTGGGCCACGACCTGGAGCTCCGCCGCCGCGCGATCGCCCGCTCATGATCGCGAACTGCGTGCGCCCAACGCGCCTACGACGACGCTGAGGGCACCCAACTCGCGATCACGCAGCGCTGAGAGCACGAAACGTGCGATCCACGTGGGCCGCCGCGCGACACCCGCTCATGATCGCGAACTGCGTGCGCCCAACGCGCCTACGACAACGCTGAGCGCACCCAACTCGCGATCACGCAGCGCTGAGAGCACGAAACGTGCGATCACGTGGGCCGCTCGGAACGCGCGATCGTGCAGCGCCTCAGAGGTTCTCGGCCGCCCAGGCCCGCAGCTCCCGCTCCGCCTGCTCGTGCGTGAGCGGGCCCTGCTCCATCCGGACGGACAGCAGGTGCTTGTACGCCTTCCCGACCTGCGGACCCGGCGGGATGTCGAGGATCTGCATGATCGCGTTGCCGTCGAGGTCGGGGCGGATCGCGTCGAGCTCCTCCTGCTTGCGCAGCTCGCCGATCCGCTCCTCGAGCGAGTCGTACGAGCGCTGCAGCGCCGCAGCCCGTCGCCGGTTGCGGGTGGTGCAGTCCGAGCGGACGAGCTTGTGCAGCCGGTCGAGCAGCGGCCCCGCGTCCGTGACGTACCGGCGCACGGCGGAGTCCGTCCACTCGCCCTTGCCGTACCCGTGGAACCGCAGGTGCAGGTAGACGAGCTGGGCGACCTCGTCGACCACGTGCTTCGGGTACCGCAGCTCGCGCAGCCGCTTGCGCACCATCTTCGCCCCGACCACCTCGTGGTGGTGGAAGCTGACCCGCCCGTCGGACTCCTTGCGCCGGGTCGGCGGCTTGCCGACGTCGTGCAGCAGCGCCGCCAGCCGGAGCACCAGGTCCGGCTCGGCCTCCAGGTCGATCGCCTGCTCCATGACGACGAGGGAGTGCGTGTAGACGTCCTTGTGCTGCATGTGCTCGTCGATCGCGAGCCGCATCGCGGGCACCTCGGGCACCAGGTGCTCGGCGAGCCCGGTGTCCACCAGCAGCTCGATCGCGCGGCGCGGGTGCGCGCCCAGCATCAGCTTGGAGAACTCGGCCTGCACCCGCTCGCGGGTGATCCGGGTCAGCTCGCCGGACATGGCCGTCATCGCGTCGACCACCCGGGGGGCGGGTGTGAACCCGAGCTGGGACACGAACCGGGCCGCGCGCAGCATCCGCAGCGGGTCGTCCGCGAAGGACTCCTCCGGGGTGGCCGGGGTGTCCAGGGTGCCCGCCGCCAGCGCGGCCAGCCCGCCGTACGGGTCGACGAAGCGGCGCTCACCGGGTGCGGTGTGCACCTCGACCGCCATCGCGTTCACCGTGAAGTCCCGCCGCACGAGATCGCCCTCGAGCGTGTCGCCGAAGCGCACGACGGGGTTGCGCGACCTGCGGTCGTAGGTGTCCGCGCGGAAGGTCGTGATCTCCAGCGTGTCGTCCCCGCGGCGCACGCCGACGGTGCCGAACTCGATGCCGGTGTCCCAGGTCGCCTCGGCCCAGCCCGCGACGAGCTCGAGGATGCGCTCCGGGCGGGCGTCGGTGGTGAAGTCGAGGTCCGTCTGCCCCCGTCCGAGCAGCGCGTCCCGCACGCTGCCACCGACCAGGTAGAGCGCGTGCCCGGCGGCGCGGAACCGTTCACCGAGCTCCGCGGCGACGGCTGGGATGGCGAGCAGCTCCACGAGGGCATTCTCCTGGGCGCGCCGGAGCGCGTCGGATTTCGGCACTGCCTGTTCCGGCGCCGCCGCCACAGCGGTACCGGAGATCACGAGCGGGGAAGACACGGCGGGCCAGTGTAGGCGTCGGTCCCGGGGGCCGCGCCAGGTATCCGACACCCGGGCGAACGGCACGTGACGCACGCGCGTCCCGCACAACCCCGCCGTGGCGGCCCACCCTCGTTACCATCGCCACATGTCCTCCTCCCGCGGCCGCTCGGGTGGGCGCCGCGCGGGACGTCCTGCGGACCGGCGCCGCCGCCTGCGGACCGTCGACGAGACGTCCGCGGGCGGGCTCGTCGTCGACCCCGAGCACGGTCGGGCCGCCGTGATCGGCAGGCTCGACCGGCGCGGCAGGCTGCTCTGGTCCCTGCCGAAGGGGCACATCGAGGCCGGTGAGACTGCGGAACAGGCGGCGGTGCGCGAGGTCGAGGAGGAGACCGGCATCATCGGGCGGGTGGTCGCACCCCTGGGCACGATCGACTTCTGGTTCGTCGCCGAGGACCGCCGCGTGCACAAGACCGTGCACCACTTCCTCATGCGGGCCCTCGGCGGCGACCTGTGCGACGACGACGTCGAGGTCGCCGAGGTCGCCTGGGTCCCGCTCGGCGAGCTCGAGTCCCGGCTGGCCTACGCGGACGAACGCCGGCTGATCCGCCGGGCCACCGAGCTCCTGGAGGAGACCGCGTGAGAGCGCTGCTCGCGCTCGTCGCGGCGCTCGCCG
>NZ_JACBXB010000035.1 GCF_013870575.1 Pseudonocardia pini | reverse complement strand
CCGCCGTGGTGCAGCGAGGTGAGGGCGGGCGCGTCCTCGTCCACCCCGGGGATCGGGCGCAGCAGGCACTCGGCGTAGTTCAGCTCGAGGTCCGGGAAGAAGCGCGCGGTCTCGACGTCCTCGCCGACCAGCACCTTCTCGGCGGAGCCGGAGTAGGGGAGGCCGGACCAGACGAGCAGGGCGCGCCAGAACTCGGCGATCTCGCGGACCGACCAGTCGTGCAGCTCGGTGGGCCCGGGGAACGGGCGGCCCGCCCGCTGCGCGCAGAGCGCGGTGAACTCGGCGATCCGGGTCGCGGGACGGACACCGGCAGGAGCGGGCGGAACCAGGGTCACGCTCTGGTCCTCGACAGGTGCCGGATCGCCGTTACAGGACGTGTCGAAGACCGCTCGGCTGCCACGGAGCGTCAGAATGTGACCTAGTTCATCATCCACTCCGCACCGAAACGCCACGGTCGTCGGGAGCGAATCCCTGTGCACCGGGGCATCGCGGCTCGCAGGCTCCTGACACGTCGTGCGCGATGCGGCTGCCGTGACCCGTGCTCCCCGGACCGATCAGACCCGGACCGATCAGACGAGGGAGAGGTGGCCGGCGTGCGTCCCGTGCACCAGGACGACCGGATCTACGTGGCCGGACACCGCGGACTGGCGGGGTCGGCGATCTGGCGTGCCCTGGAGGGGGCGGGCTTCACCGACCTCGTCGGAGCGCGCTCCGCGGAGGTCGACCTGCGCGACCGGGCCGCCACCTTCGACTTCCTCGGCGACACCCGGCCCAGCGTCGTGGTGCTGGCCGCGGCCAAGGTCGGCGGCATCGCCGCGAACGACGCCTCGCCCGCGGACTTCCTGTCGGACAACCTGCGGATCCAGACGAACGTCATGGACGCCGCCCGGCAGGCGGGGATCGAGAAGCTGCTGTTCCTCGGGTCCTCGTGCATCTACCCCAAGTTCGCGGAGCAGCCGATCCGCGAGTCGAGCCTGCTGACCGGCAAGCTCGAACCCACCAACGACGCCTACGCCATCGCGAAGATCGCCGGGATCATGGCCGTCCAGGCCACCCGGCGGCAGGACGGCCTGCCCTGGGTCTCGGCCATGCCCACGAACCTCTACGGGCCCGGGGACAACTTCGACCCGGAGAAGTCCCACGTGCTCCCGGCCCTGATCCGGCGCTTCCACGAGGCGGCGGAGGCGGGGGCCGAGCAGGTCACGCTGTGGGGGAGCGGCACGCCGCGCCGCGAGTTCCTGCACGTGGACGACCTGGGTCGGGCGATCGTGCGGCTCCTCGACGTCTACGACGATCCCGAGCCGATCAACGTCGGCGTGGGCGAGGACGTCAGCATCCGCGAGCTCGCCGAGCTGGTCGCCGACGTCGTCGGCTTCCGCGGCGAGATCGTGCAGGACCGCACCCGACCCGACGGCACCCCCCGCAAGCTGCTCGACGTGAGCCGGATCAACGCCCTCGGGTGGCAGGCCTCGATCCCGCTCCGCGAGGGCGTCGAGAGCACCTACCGCTGGTTCGTCTCCCACCGGGCGGAGGCCCGACTCGCCGGCTGACCAGGCCCGCACCTTCCTAGGAGAACCCACATGAAGCGAGCCCTGATCACCGGTGTGACCGGCCAGGACGGCTCCTACCTCGCCGAGTTCCTGCTCGGCAAGGGGTACGAGGTGCACGGGCTGATCCGTCGCGCCTCGACCTTCAACACCTCGCGGATCGACCACATCTACACGGACCCGCACGAGGAGGGCGCGCGCTTCTTCCTCCACTACGGGGAGCTGACGGACGGCTCGCGCCTGGTCACGCTGCTGCAGCAGATCCAGCCCGACGAGGTCTACCACCTGGGTGCGCAGTCCCACGTGCGCGTGAGCTTCGACGAGCCGGAGTACACCGGGGACACCACCGGCGTGGGCACCACCCGGCTGCTCGAGGCCATCCGGATGATCGGCCTCGACTGCCGCTTCTACCAGGCGTCGAGCTCCGAGATGTTCGGCGCCACGCCGCCCCCGCAGAACGAGCTCACCCCGTTCCACCCCCGCAGCCCGTACGGCGCGGCGAAGGTCTACGGCTACTGGATGGCCCGCAACTACCGCGAGGCCCACGGGATGTACGCGGTCAACGGCATCCTGTTCAACCACGAGTCCCCGCGCCGCGGCGAGACCTTCGTGACCCGCAAGATCACCCGCGGGGTCGCCCGGATCAAGGCAGGCCTGGACCAGACGCTCTACCTCGGCAACCTCGACGCGGTCCGCGACTGGGGCTACGCCAAGGAGTACGTCGAGGGCATGTGGGCGATGCTGCAGGCCGACGAGCCGGACGACTACGTCCTGGCCACCGGCACCTCGTACACGGTGCGGGACTTCGTGGAGATCGCGTTCGAGCACGCCGGTCTGGACTGGGAGCGCCACGTGCGCTTCGACGAGCGCTACCTCCGTCCGTCCGAGGTGGACGCACTCATCGGGGATCCCTCGAAGGCCGCGGACAAGCTCGGCTGGAAGGCCGAGGTCCTCACCCCCGAGCTGGCGCGGCTGATGGTCGACGCCGACTACGACGCGGCGCTGGCCGAGGTCAGGAGCAAGGGCTGAGGTGACCATCCCGAAGGAGAGCGACGGGACGCTCGCCACCGTGCCGTTCGAGGCGGTGGCGCCTGCGCCTGCCGCCCCGGAGCCGACGTCCGCGGGCAGGCGGGTCGTCAAGGCGCTCGTCGCCTCCGGCGGGGCGAAGATGGTGGTGATGCCGGTCGCCGCGGTGGCGAACCTGGTCACCGCCCGGCTCATCACCGGCGCGGTCGGGATCGAGCTGTTCGGCGCGGTCATGCTGATCGCCACGCTGAGCCAGTCGCTCAACTTCGCGGACATGGGCGTGGGCGCCCCGGTCGCCACCGCCACCAGCAACATCGACGGCACCGCCGCCTCCGTGGAGCGCTTCCGGCGGATCCTGCTGACCGCCGTGCGCACGATGCTGATCTCGGCGACGGTGCTCGCCCTGGTCGCGCTGGGGCTCGCGGCCTTCGGGCTGTGGGCGCCGCTCCTCGGCATCCCCGAGGTCCCCACCGGACTGTCCGCGAGCACCGCCACCGCGCTGGCCCTGCTGGCGTTCAGCGCGTCCCTGCCCTTCTTCGTGGGGGAGGCGCTGCTGCGCGGCGGCGGCCGCACGCACCAGGCGGTGCTGCTCACCGGGCTGTCCGCGCCCGTCTCGCTCGTCCTGGTCCTGATCCTGCACGTGCTCGAGGCCCCCGCGTACACCTACGCGCTGGCGCTGCCGCTCGGCCTGCTCGCCGTGGCGCTCGGGTGCGGGATCCGCGGCCGGAGCGTGTTCAAGGACTCGCTGCACGGGCTGGCCGGGCAGATCCTGCGTCCGCGCCGCTACCCCGGGCTGCCGGTCGCCGCCATGGCGGTGCCGTGGTTCATCATCATGATCGGGCTGCCGATCGCTCTGCAGTCGGACCGGATCATCCTCGCCCAGCGGGCGGACGACGTCAGCCTGTCGCACTACACCTACGCCGCCCAGCTCTACCTCCCGATGTGGTCGGTCGTCGCCGTCGCCGCGCTGGCCCTGTGGCCGGTCTTCGCCAAGGCGGAGCAGAGGCCCGGCGGCATGCGGAGGAGCTGGCTGACCGGCACCGTCGTGCTCACCGGGGTCTCCGTGGTCTTCGCGGGCGGGCTGCTGCTGCTGGGCGGGCCCGTCATCGACTGGATGAGCGGCGGTGCCGCGCACCCCACGTGGTGGCTGCTGGGCGGCTTCGCCCTCCTGCTGGTCGTGCAGTCCGTGCACGTGACCAGCGGGATCATGTTGATCTCGCCGAGCCAGCTGCGGTTCCAGGCGGTGTGCGTGGTGCTCCTCGTGGTCACCAACGTGCCGCTGTCGTGGTGGCTCACCCCGTACCTCGGGGCCGCGGGCCCGGTGATCGCCTCGGCGGTCACGGTCCTCGTCTGCCAGCTCGTGCCCTGCGCGCTGCTGGCCTGGCGGGTCACCGGGCGGTCCGCACCCCCGACCACCGATCCCCGATCACAGCCCGACCCACCACAGGGCTCACCCGCCCTCAGGCCCGTGACGCCAGGAGAGAAGAAGTGACCGCCAAGCAATTCGTCCACGTGATCCGCGAGCGCTGGCGCGCCGTGGTCGCCTTCCTCCTGCTCGGGGTCGTCCTCGGCGTGCTCCTCGGGCTGTTCCGGCCGGTCACCTACGAGTCGTCGTTCACGATGCTGACGGTCGCGCCCGCGACCCAGGACGGGCAGGGCGCCTACGAGGGCGAGCTGCTGGCCCAGCAGCGCACCAAGTCCTACGTCCCGATGATCACCAGCGAGCGGGTGGCCGAGCGGATCATCCGGGACAACCGGTTCCCGGTGACGCCGAAGGAGATCACCAGCGCCATCACCGCGGTGAACGGCATCGACTCCGTGGTCACCACGGTCACGGTCAAGGCGGCCACCGCCGACAACGCGACCACCCTCGCGAAGGCCGTGGCGGACGTCTTCCCCAAGCTCGTCGGTGACTTCGAGCGGGAGTCCACGGCGGGCGGCCAGCCCGTCGTCACGATGCAGATCATCCAGCCGCCGACCCCGCCCGCCCCGCCGTCGTCCGGGCTGGTCCCGATGCTCGCCGTCGGCGTGGTGCTCGGCCTCGGTCTCGGCGTCGGCTACGCGTTGCTGCGCAACCTCCTCGACCGTTCGGTGAGGTCCTCCGCCGCGCTGGCCCAGCTCACCGGGGCCCCCGCAGTCGGCGCCACCACGATCGACGAGCACGCGGACCGGGCCCCGTACGTGCGGATCGCCGGGGTGGACGACCCCACGATCTCCGAGGACTTCCGGCAGCTGCGGATCAGCTTCGACGGGATCCGGAGCCGCTCCGGCGCCCGCGTCGTCGTGGTCACGAGCGCGCTGCCGGGCGAGGGCAAGACGACGACCGTCGTCAACCTGGCCGCCGCCTACGCCGCCGCGGGCACGAAGGTCCTCGTCGTCGACGGGAACCTCCGACAGCCCCGGGTCGCCGAGCGGCTCGGTCTCGAGCAGCGCCCCGGGCTCACCGACACGTTGGCGCGCAACGCCGAGCCGCGGGCGATGATCCAGCGCTACGAGCAGGGCGCGATCGACGTCCTCGCCGGGGGTGCCGTCGCCGCGAACCCGGGGGAGATCCTCGGCTCGCGGTCGATGTCGGCCCTGCTGAGCGAGCTGCGCCAGGCCTACGACCTGGTGCTGGTGGACACCCCGCCGCTGCTCTCGGCCACCGACGCCGCGGCCGTCACGCCGGGCACGGACGGCGTCCTGCTGGTCTCCCGGCACGGCCGGACGACGTCGGCGCAGATCGAGCGTGCGCTGGCGATCCTCGGGGCGGGCGAGGGCCGCATCCTGGGCACGGTCCTCACGATGGTCCCTCGCGACCGGACGCGGACCTGGGTCCCCTACGGCTCGGACGCGCCCGCGAACCTGTCGCCGGACGCCCCGCCCACCCCGTACGGCCCGGCGGCGCCCTCCCAGGCTCCCCAGTCCGTGCAGCCCCAGTCCGCACAGGCCCAGTCCGCGCAGGCTCCGCAGTCCCCCGGCCCGCAGGCCCCGCAGCCCCTCACCCCGGTCGCCGCCACGCCCGCTCCGGCCGAGCAGCCCGCGTCGCCCGCCCTGCCCGTGCTGCCCGCGCGCGTGCCGCTCCCGGCCCAGGCGGAGGTGTCCTCGGACGAGGCGGACTCCGCGGACGAGGCGGACCGGCCGGAGCCCGGCGCCGCCACCGAGGTGTCGAAGTCGTCGCGGTTCCCCAGGTTCTCGAGGCCTGCGAAGGTCGCGAAGTCCGGGAAGGCCCCGGAGCCGTCCGCCGCGTCGGCCTCGGTCGAGGAGTCCGGCGAGGCCGGATCGGAGCCCGAGATGGACGCCGAGGAGGAGGCCCTGCGCCGGGAGCAGCCCGAGCTGTTCGAGCCGACGCTGCGCATCCCGGCGAAGGCGCCGGCCCACGTCCCCGGCTCCCAGGGCTGAGGGCGACACCGTGGCCGACAGCGACACCGCACTCGACATCGACACCGGCACCCGGCCGCGCTTCACCGTGGTGACCATCGCGTACAACAACCTGGCGGGCCTGCGCCGGACCGTCGAGTCGGTCGACGCCCAGGACCACCCGTCGTACGAGCACCTCGTCATCGACGGCGCGTCCACGGACGGCACGGTCGACTGGCTGCGGGAGCTGCCGGAGAACCCGGCCCGGACCGTCGTGAGCGAGCCGGACAAGGGCATCTACGACGCGATGAACAAGGGTCTGCGGGCCGCCCGCGGCGAGATCCTGATCGTGATGAACTCGGGGGACACGTTCACCGGCCCCGACACGTTGTCGTTGATCGCGGCCGACCACGCCGAGCACGGCTGGGACTGGGCGTACGGGGCGATCCGGATGACCGACCCCACGGGGCGGCCGATCGGGGCCTACTCGTTCGACCCGTTCAAGCACCACCTGTTCACCCTCGGTCTCGCGTGGATCCCGCACGCCTCCGTGGCGGTGACCCGGGAGCTCGCCGACAAGCTCGGGCCGTACCGGGAGGACCTCGGCAGCGTCGCGGACCAGGAGTACCTGATGCGGGCGGCGGCCGTGGTGGCGCCGCGCGTGATCACCTGGTTCCTGGCGGACTACGAGATGGGCGGGGTCTCCCAGCAGTCGTCGGCCCGCGCGCGCGAGCTCGCGTGGCACCGCATGCGCGCGGAGACCGGCCAGCTGTGGCGCAACTCCCGGCTGGCGGACCGCGCCGTCGCGGAGACCCTCGCCTTCGGCCAGGTGCTCCGCGCCGCGGCCAAGCGGGTGCACGGCCAGGTGTCCGCATGAGGGGAGGGCGCACGATGAAGGTGCTGCTGCTGGCGCAGTCGATCGAGGGCGGCGGGGCGCAGGAGGTCTGCCGCGCCTGGGCCCGGGCCCTGGGCGGTGCGCACGAGGTGCGGATCCTCGTCCTGGACAGCTCCCCGGCGATGGCGGAGGCCCGGCGAGCGCTGGCGGGCATCCCCGTGGGCTGCGCCGCCGACGCGGGTGTCGGCTCGCACCGCGGGCGGGTCGCCTACGTCCGGCGGACGGTGGCGGACTGGCGCCCCGACGTCGTCCTCAGCCTCGAGACCTACCCGAACCTGGTCGCCCTGCTGGCCACGCGGGGCCTCGGCACGCGCACCGTGATCTCGGAGCACAACGTGCCCTCGATCCTGCTGCGCGTCGAGGGCCTGGCCAAGCGGGCCCAGCTGGTCCTCGCGAAGCGGCTCTACCGGCACGCGGAGTCGGTGATCTGTGTGTCGCACGCCGTGGCCACGGACATCCGCTGCAACTTCGGGGTGTCCGCGGACAAGGTCGCCGTCCTCCCGAACGGGGTGCTGGGCGGCGCCCTCGACTCCGACGCCGTCGCGGAACCCGTGCCGCTGCCGGGCCGGATCACCGTGCTGGTGCCCGCGCGCCTCGTCCCGCAGAAGCGACCCGCGCACTGCGTCGCGATCGCCGAGACCCTCGCCCTGCGTGGCGTGCGGACCACGCTGGTCTGGGTCGGGGACGGCACCGAGCAGCTGCGCTCCGGCATGGTCGAGATCGTGCGCGAGAAGTGGCGGGACGACTGGCACACACTCGCGGACGAGGAGACGGTCGTGCTCCTCGGCTCGGCCTACGAGGGCTTCGGGAACGTCCTGGTGGAGGCGGCGAACCGGCGCATCCCGGTCGTCGCCGGGTCCACCGCGCTCGGCTGCGCCGACGCGATCGTCCCCGGGGTCACCGGGTTCCTCGCGGCCACGGACACCCCGGAGAGCTACGCCGACGCGGTCCAGGAGGCCCGGATGCTCACGGGTGGCTCCACACTGGACAGCTGGCTGCGGCAGTTCTCCGCCGCGACCACCGCCCGCAGGCTCGAGAGCGTGCTGGGGCTGTCGACCGTGTCCGCGCCGCGTGCCTCGCCCGCGGTCCGGACCGGGGCCGGTCATGGCTGAGCGGCGGCTCCGGGTCCTGATGGCGGGCCCGGATCCCGCGGGGATGGGCGGCATGGAGACCGCGGCGGCGTTGTTCCTGCGCCACGCCGACGCGGACGTGCGGTACGTCTCGACGTACCGGGCGGCCGGTGCCGTCGGCAGGCTCCGGCTCTGGCTGCAGGCCTGGGCCCAGGTCGCGGTGGCGCTGGTCCGCGACCGGCCGGACGTGGTGCACGTGCACCTGTCCGAGCGGCTCAGCATCTTCCGGGACGGCGGGGTCCTCGCGCTCGCGCGGCTGGCCCGCGTCCCCGCCGTGCTGCACTGCCACGGCGCCGAGTTCGAGCCCTCCTTCCTCGCCCTGCCCGGCCCGCTGCGCAAGGCGGCCCGGGCGGTGCTGCGCTCGGCCTCCGCGGTGCTGGTGCTCGGCGAGCGCTGGGTGGAGCGCTACGCCGAGCTGCTCGACCTCCCGCGCGAGCGCTTCACGATGCTCTACAACCCGGTCGAGCTGCCCGCGGACCCGCCCGCGCGGCAGTCGGGGGAGGGTCCCGTCCGGGTCCTGTTCCTCGGCAGGCTCGGTCCGCGCAAGGGCGTCTACGACGTCGTCAAGGCCTGTGCGGCGCTGCCCGCGGAGGTCCGCGGGCGGGTGGAGCTGCGCATCGGCGGCGACGGGGACGTCGCGGCGCTGAGCGACCTCTGCCGGGCCGAGCTGGGTCCCGCCGCATCGGTGCTCGGCTGGCTGGACCCGGCGGCGAAGGCGGCCGAGCTGGCCGCGGCCGACGTCTTCGTGCTGCCGAGCCACGACGATGGCCTGCCGATGGCGCTGCTCGAGGCCATGGCCTGGGGCCTGGTGCCCGTGGTGTCCACGGCGGGCGCGATGGGCGAGGTCGTCCGGGACGGGACCAACGGGCTCATCGTCCGCGCCGGCGACCCGGCCGACGTCGAGGCCGCGCTCCGGCGGGTCGTCGCCGACGACGCGCTGCGGGCCGAGCTGTCCCGCGCGGCGCGGGCGGACGCCGAGTCCTTCGCCGTCGGGCCCTACATGGACAGCGTCCGTGCACTGTGGACCCAGGCCGTCGGGTCCCGCCGGTGACCGCACCGGTGGAGGCGGCGCCGTCGACGGGCGGGCGCGTGGTCGGCGCGGCGCGGGAGGTCCCCTGGCTCGCCCTGCTGCCGCTGTCCATCGCGGTGCCGATCCTGGAGAGCAACCCGCTGCTCGCCGCCCACTCGCTGTGGGCGCCGATCAGTGTGCTCCTGCTGGTGCACTCCTATCGCACCCTGCCCAAGACGCCGCTGCGGTCCTTCTGGCTGTGGGTGCTCGCCGCCGCGGCGGTCGGCACGCTCGGCTCGGCGACGCTGGCCGGGGCGCCGCTGTCCGAGGCCGTCGGGCCGGTGATGGCGATCGGCAGCGTGACCGGCACGATCTACTTCATCCGGGCGATGGCGGTGCGCGGCCGCCGCTTCCTGTGGACGGCCACGAGCTCGATCGGCGTCGGCATGCTGTACCACGCCTATGAGCTGATCCCGCTGTCCGCGGACGTCGCGGGGAACCCCTGGAAGTTCGGGATCGGGTACTCGATCTCGATCATCGTCCTGTCGGTGTGCGCGTGGATCGGCCGGACGTGGCTCGTGGTCGCGGCCGCGCTGGTGCTGGCCGCCGTGTCGTTCTCCGAGGCGACCCGCGCCCTCGGCGTCGTGTTGGCGTTGGCCGCGTTCGTCCTGCTGATCTCCCGGATCGCGCGCGACCAGCCGACGTTCACCCGGGTCGGCGGCAGGCTCTGCGTGGCCGCGCTGCTGGGGACGACGGCGTACTTCGGGGCGGACGCCCTGCTCAACAGCGAGCTGTTCGCCTCCTCCGCGGAGCGCTTCGCCGAGCAGGCCGAGGTCAACGACAACTCGCTGCTCGCGGGCCGCACGGAGCCGCCGATCTCGATCGCGGCCATCACCGAGAGCCCGATCGTCGGCCAGGGGCCCCGCCCGGTGCCGACCAACGCGATCGTCGACCGGGCGATCGTCGTGGCGCAGGACCTGGGCTACCGGCAGATCGACAACCTCGTGAAGTGGTGGACCCAGGACAACACGATCTACATGCACTCCGTGCTGGCGGACTCCTGGGTGCGCTCGGGGCTGCTCGCCGCCGCCACCTACCTGCTGGCGCTGGGCTACTTCGTGGCCACGGTGTTCCGGGCGCTCCTCGGCTCGGTCGCCTTCTCCGCGTTGGCGGTGTTCGTGGTCGCGCAGTCGACGTGGGACGTGCTGTTCTCCCCGCCCGCCTACGGCCAGCTCATCCTGATCGGGCTCGCGGTGGGGCTCGCGGGCGTGACCAGGATCGGTGGGCCACCCTCGGCGGACCCCCCGGCCGTCGAGCCCGAGCAGGGCGTTCTCGTGGGAGCGAGGTGACATGACCGCACCCCCGCACACCCTCTGCGCCGCCCACCACGTCCGGATCGCCGGGATCGAGGTCTGCAGCGTCACGGAGGCCGAGGTCGCCGACCTGGCCCGCCGGGCGTGGGCACAGGGCTCGGGCTGTCAGGTCGTCACGGCCAACACCGACATCCTGCGGCACGCGGCGCGCGACCCCGCGGCCAAGGCACTGGTGGACCGGGCCACGGCGGTGGTGGCCGACGGGATGCCGCTGATCTGGGCCTCGCGGATCCTCGGCGACCCGCTCCCCGAGCGGGTCACCGGCAGCTCGCTCATCTTCTCGCTGAGCGAGGCCGCCGCCGCGGAGGGCCGCACGGTCTACGTCCTCGGCGGCGCCCCGGGCGTCCCCGAGAAGGCGGCCGAGCGGCTGCGCGAGCGCTGTCCCGGGCTGCAGGTCGCCGGCACGGACTCACCCCCGTTCGGCTTCGACGCGGATCCGGCGGCGGTCGCGGCGGTCGTCGAGCGGGTGCGGGCCTCGTGTGCCGACATGGTGTTCGTCGGCATGGGGTTCCCGCGGCAGGAGCAGCTGATCGAGCGCCTCGTCGAGGCCCACCCGCAGGCCTTCTACCTCGGCTGCGGCGCCGCGGTCCCGATGGCCGCGGGCGTGGTCGACCGGGCCCCCGGCCTGCTCCAGCGCAGCGGCCTGGAGTGGCTGTACCGCCTGCTGCGCGAACCGGGCAGGCTCGCGCGCCGCTACCTGCGCAACGACCTGGTCTTCGCGCTCGGCCTGATGGTCAGCACCTCGCGCATCCGGGTCACCACCCGCGGTGGGAGCGCGGCGGACTAGCCGACCGGCGTGCCGACGAGCAGCCGGGTCGGGTGGAAGCCCTCGGCGTACCGGCACCCGGCCTGCACCCCGCGGATGCGCACCAGGCTGCGGAAGGTCTCCTCGTCGAACCAGGCGCGGGAGGTCTGCGACGGGTAGTGCTCGTGCAGCAGCGCGATCTTGTCCCGGACCTGGGACTCGGTCAGCGGCCAGAACACGGCGGGCTGCTCGAGGTCCGGCTCGGCCTTGAGCACCTCGTAGCCGAGGATCAGGTGGTCGCGGAACACCGTCGGCGCGAGCCGTGCGAGCCCCCGGTGGTCCTGGTGGTTGTCGTGCCCCGCGGTCGCCAGCACCAGGTCGGGATCGCACCGCTGCCGCAGGTCCTCCAGCGCCTCCTTCGCCCGGTTCCAGTGCGCGGGCAACCGCCCGTCGGGGATGTCGAGCGTCGTGAGCTCGAGCTTGGCGTCGGGACAGAGCGCGCGCAGCGCCGCCTCCTCCTCGGCCCGGCGGAGGGGATCGGCGGCGCACAGCACGAGCGCGTGCACCCGCAGCCCGGGCCGTCGCACGCAGAGGTCACGCACGGCACCCCCGGCGCCGATCGCGACGTCGTCGCAGTGGGCCCCGAGCAGGACGACCTCGTCGACCTGCTCCGGTCTCAGTACCGACATCATGGGCCGTCTCCCGGTGGTCAGTAGGCGCCGCGGCCGGTGAGCACCGCGCCGATGGTCTTCCAGAGGATCGTGAGGTCGAGTGCGGGCGACCAGTTCTCGACGTAGCGCAGGTCGAGCCGGACGGACTCCTCCCAGCTCAGGTCGCTCCGCCCGCTGACCTGCCACAGACCCGTCATGCCCGGTCGGACGAGCAGCCTGCGGCGCGCGGCCGCCGCGTAGGTGGCGACCTCCTCGGGCAACGGCGGCCGGGGCCCGACCAGCGACATCGATCCGCCGAGGACGTTGAGCAGCTGGGGGAGCTCGTCGATCGAGTACCGCCGCAGGGTCGTCCCGATCCGCGTCACCCGGGGGTCGCGAGCGATCTTGAACAGGGTCCCGCCCTCGACCTCGTTCGCGCGCAGCAGCGCGGCCCGACGCCGGTCGGCGTCGGTCACCATCGAGCGGAACTTGATCATCTGGAACGACCTGCCGTTCGCGCCGATCCGCTCCTGCCGGTAGAACACCGCGCCCCGGTCCTCCAGCGTGATCGCGATGGCGATCGCCACGAACACCGGCGCGACGAGGACGAGCAACAGCGCCGCCACCGCGCGGTCCATGCTCGCCTTGAGAAGCCGCGCCAGCCCGGTGAAGCGCGGGCGCGACAGCCGCAGGACGGGCATCCCGTCCATCGGGGTGATGTGCAGTCGCGGGCCCGCGATCTCCATGAGCCCCGGGTCCACCACCAGCTCCGCGTCCGTGCACTCCAGCTCCCAGGCCAGCCGCTGCAGCCGACCGGGCCCCCAGCCGTGTGCCTTCGTCACGGCGACGATGCTGTACCCGCCCTCGGAGGCGAGGCGGCCCACCGAGTCGAGGTCCCCGACCACGTCGACACCGAGGATCGAGGAGGTCTCGGTGACCCCGGTCTGCGTCGGGGTGCACGCACCGACGATGTGCCACCCGAAGTAGGGATCGCGCCTGCTCCGCATGATCAGGTCGGCCACCGCCTCCGCGTTCCCCACCGCCAGGACCGGGAACGTGCACCGCCCGCGGGCCCGTGCCCGGTGCAGCCGCTTGCGCAGCAGGAACCGGCCGCCCGCGACCGCCACACCGGTCAGCGGAACGAGGACGAACACCCAGATGCGGACGGAGCTGACCAGGAAGACCAGGCCGCCGAGCGCGAGCACCACCACCGCGCCGACGGTGGCGTTGCCGATCCGCCGGAACTCGGCGGAGCCCGTGCCGAGGACCGACACGTCCCAGGCCCTGGCCAGCGGCAGGGCCGCGACCAGCAGCGCGGCGCCGATCAGCGCGCAGACCAGCATCGCCCGGTTCGCCGCGTGCTGGTCGCCCCAGAGGACCAGGACGACGACCGCGGTGATCGTGGCGATCACCGCGACGTCCATCGTGATCGCGCTGCGGCGCAGGACGGTGGGCCAGCGGAGTCCGTTGCGGACGACGGGGGACAGCACGACCCGCGAGCCGTCCTCGACGGGGGATCGCGCCCGCGGAACCCCGGCGTCCCGCGTGGCGCTCAGCTGCTCGCCCTCGCCGTCGCCCGCCCATGTCGGCACGTCCATCGGTGTCGCCTCCGATCGAGCTCACCGAGAGGCAGCGACGGTGCGGCACTCCGGCGAGCTGCAGCCACCAGACGGTTCGATCGAGCCGAACGCGCCGTTACGCGGCGCGTTCGCGGTGGATCACCGCTCGATGGCGGTGAGCTCGGCGATCGCGGCCTGCAACGGGTCCCGATCGGCGGGGGAGTCCCACACCATCCAGGGACGGTTGCCGGACTGGTAGGCAGCCTCGAGCGCCGTCCGCTCCTTGACCGTGTCCGCCGGGTGCCAGAAACCCTTGTGGCGGTAGCCGAACATCCGGCCCTGGCGGGCGAGCGGGGCACAGACGTCCCCGATCAGGTCGCACCCCTCCGTGAGGTGCTCGAAGACCTCCGGGCGGAAGATCAGGTAACCGCCGTTCTCCCACAGCGGCATCTGCTGCAGGCTGCTGATCGTGGCCAGCCGACCGTCCTCGTCGACGTCGACGCAGTGGAAGGCGGACTGGGGCGGGACGGCCATCAGCCCGCCGATCGCGTCGCTCGCCCGGAAGCGGGAGACCATCTCGTCGAGCGGGGCGTCGGTCAGGACGTCCGCGTAGTTCGCGAGGAACATCTCGTCGTCGCGGACGAACGGCTCGACCCGGCGCAGCCGCTCACCGATCGCGGAGTCCAGACCGGTGTGGACGAACGTGATCGTCCAGTCCTTGATGTCGCTGCCGAGGAGCTCGACCTCGGCGCCGTGCAGGACGAAGTCGTTCGACGCCGTCTCGTCGTAGTTGAGGAAGAAGTCCTTGATGTGGTGGGCCCCGTAGCCCAGGCAGAGCACGAACTCGGTGTGTCCGAAATGGGCGTAGTACCGCATGACGTGCCAGATCAGTGGTCTGGGACCGACCGGATGCATCGGCTTGGGCAGGTCCGACCCGCCGTCGCGCATCCGCATGCCGTAACCGCCACAGAACAGAACGACCTTCACAGCTGGCCCCCTTTGGACAGCTTCGAATGGTTGCTATCGCGCTGGTTCGGCGGCGGGGGGTCCGGCGTTAACGGGTCGACGGGGTTTTCGTCCGGTGCCGGGGTAACACCGGTCCGACCCGGGGCGAGTCGACCGGGGACACAGTCCAGCGGTGGGGGTGGTGGCGTGACGAGCGACGGGCTCGCGGCCACCCACCCGCTGCGCTACCCCGGGGCCTGGGTGCAGGCCGGGGTCGGCGGGACGCTGCTGCTGGTACTCGGTGTCCTCGTCGCGGACACGCACGCCCCCGGACCGGTGGACACGCTCCTCTCGGGCGCGGTGTCCCGCGCCTCGCCCTGGCCCGCGGTCGCGCTCGCCGTCGACTGGCTGGGCGAGCCGGTGGGCGCCCTGCTCGTGGCCGCGACGCTGTCCGCGGTCCTGCTGGTCGCGCGACGGCCGCGGTTCGTGGTCGTGCTGGTCGCCTCGCAGGCGTCGGTGCTGGTCCTGGGCGACGCGCTGAAGATCGCCGTGGGCCGCACGATCCACGAGGGCAGTCCCAGCTACCCGAGCGGACACACCGCGGGAGCCGTCGCGTTCGCCCTGGTCCTCGGCCTGTTCCTCGCCGACGTCGGCGGGCTGCGGGGCGGGGTGGAGGCGGTGGCGGTACTCGCCCTCGGCCTCGTCGCCGCGCTCGTCGCGGGCTGGGCCCAGGTCGTCCTGGATGCGCACTACCCCACCGACACGGTCGGCGGGCTGTTCCTCGGCGTCGCCGTGGTCCCGGTCTGGGCGCAGGTGGTCGACGGGGTCGCCGACCGACGGCGGGGTCGGGTGCCGCCGGACTCCCTGGGTCCGCGGTGACGGTCCGGGCCACCGTCGGCAGGCTGCGCCACGGCACGAGCCGCACGGTCGTACGCCGGATGGGCTGGGGCCTCGCGGACCAGGCGGTCTCCAGCATCACGAACTTCCTGGTGGGGGTCGTGGCGGCCCGCACCCTCGGGGCCACCGACTTCGGCCTCTTCAGCCTGGCGTGGGTGACCTTCGGGCTGGTCCTGAACGTCTCGCGGGGGCTCGCCTCGGACCCCCTCGTGGTGCGGTTCAGCGGGCCCGCGGACGAGCGGTGGCGGGAGGCCGCGCGGCGCGGCACGGGGACCGCCCTCCTGGTCGGGTGCGCCGGCGGCGTGCTGGCCGCGGGCGCCGGGGCCCTCCTCGGGGGCGGGCTCGGCGCGGCCCTCGTGGGGCTCGGGGCCGTCCTCCCGTTCCTCGTGCTGCAGGACTGCTGGCGCTTCACGTTCTTCGCCGCGGGCCGGGGCCGGGCGGCCTTCCTCAACGACCTGGCGTGGGGCCTCGCGCTGGTCCCGGCCCTGGTCGTGGCCGACCCGCACCCGGCCGCGGTGTGGTTCGTCGTCGCCTGGGGGGTGTCCGGGGGCGTCGCCGCCGCCGTGGGGCTGGTCCAGGCGCGACTGGTGCCCGACGTCCGCAAGGGGTGGCGCTGGGTCACCGACCACCGCGACCTCGGGCTCCGCTACATGGTCGAGAACCTCTGCCAGAGCGGGGCCGGACAGATCCGGATGTACGGCCTCGGGGCCATCGCCGGGGTCGCCGCGGTGGGCACGGTCCGGGGTGGTGAGCTGCTGGTCGGGCCGTTCCTCGCCGTCCTCATGGGGGTCAACCTCGTCGCCGTCCCCGAGGCGACCCGGGTGGTGCGCCGTGCGGTGGGCAGGCTGCGGGCGTTCTGTCTGGTCGTCGGCGGGGTGCAGTGGGGCGCGGCCCTGTGCTGGGGGCTCTGCCTGCTGTTCCTGCTCCCCGACGAGGTCGGGAGCTACCTGCTCGGCTCCGTTTGGCCCGCGGCGTCGCCGCTGATCGTCCCGGCGATCCTCGCGGTGATGAGCGCGGGACTGTCCTCCGGGGCGTCGACCGGGCTCCGGGCCCTGGGCGCCGCCGCGCTCGGCCTGCGGGCCCAGCTGATCGCCTCGGCGTGCTACGTCGCAGGCGGCCTGACCGGCGCGGTCCTGGGCGGGGCCCTCGGATCCGCCTGGGGGGTCGCCCTCGGAGCC
>NZ_JACBXB010000359.1 GCF_013870575.1 Pseudonocardia pini | reverse complement strand
TCTGGTGGACCCTGCTGCTCGACGAGCCGGTCAGCGCCCTCGACTCGGCGAACCGGGTGCGGATCCTGCAACTGCTGGAGCGGCTGCGGGCGACCACGGACATCACGCTGCTGTTCATCTCGCACGACCTCGGGTCCATCGCGGGCGTGACCGACCGGACGATCGTGCTGCACGACGGCCGGATCGTGGAGGACGGACCGACCGCCCAGGTCATCACCGCCCCCGAGCACCCGTACACCCGGCTGCTCGTGGGCTCCGCGCCGACGCTGACCTCCGGCGCGGCCGACCGCACCCGCCGCGCGCGGCTGCGGGCCGAGCTCGCCGCCTCCTGACCACCCACCTCCGGGGAGACCACCCGTGTCCCGAGCGCAGAGGCAGATCAGGTTCTGCCTGAACCTGCAGGCCACCGGGCGGCACGACGCCGCCTGGAAGACCCTGCCGCCCACCGCCGACTGGCTGGCGGGCATCGACTACTACACCGAGATCGCCCGGCTCGCCGAGCGCGCCCGGTTCGACGCGCTCTTCATCGCGGACCGGCTCGGCGTGCTCGACGAGCCGTCGCACCGCAGGCCCTGGCGCGGCGCGGACCCCGTGGTGCTGCTGGCCGCGTTGGCCCGCGAGACCGACCACATCGGACTCGTGGCCACGAACCCCGCGCTGCAGGGCGACCCGTTCACCCGGGCCCGGGCGATCGCGACCCTCGACCACGTGAGCAAGGGCCGGGCCGCCTGGAACATCGTGACCAGCCAGGAGGAGGTCACGCGGCGGGCGCTCGGGTTCACCGAGCGGCTCGACGACGAGACCCGCTACCGCCGCGCGGAGGAGTTCGTGTCGGCGGTCGACGCGCTGTGGGGCTCGCTGCCCGAGTCCGCCGTCGTCGCCGACGGGGCGGCGGACACCTACGTCGACCCCGCCCGCACCCGGCCGGTCCGGATCGAGGGGGAGTTCCACCGGACCGAGGGGGTGCTGCCGCTCACCGGTGGCTACCGCGGACAGCGTCCGGTGATCTTCCAGGCGGGGGCGTCGCGGCGGAGCATGGAGTTCGGCGCCCGCTGGGCGGACGCGCTCTTCACCTCCCAGCGCGTGCCGGAGCTCGCGCGGGCGTTCTCGGCCGAGGTCAAGGCGCTGGCCGCGGCCAACGGCCGCAGGCCGGCGGACCTCCTCGTCCTGCCCGGGCTGTTCGTGGTCCTCGGAGCTACCGAGGCCGAGGCCCAGGAGCGCAGGCGCGGGCTCGACGAGCAGCTCGCCCTCGAGCCGCTGCTCGCGGCGCTCGGCGCGCTGCTGGAGATCGACGTCGCGCGGCTGGACCTCGACGCCGAGCTGCCCTACGCCGAGCTGGAGGGGCGGACCGTGAGCCCGGCCGTGACGGCCCGCCGCGACCAGTTCATCGCCGACGCACGCCGGCGCCGGGCGAGCGTGCGGACGCTGCTGTTCAACAACCTCTCCGGGGGCCAGCGGATGATCGTCGGCACCCCCGAGCAGGTGGCGGACGACATCGAGCACTGGGTCGACACCGGTGCCGCGGACGGGTTCACGATCAACATCGACGTGCAGCCCGCCGGCTTCGTCGACTTCACCACGGGCGTGGTCGCCGAGCTGCAGGACCGCGGCCGGTTCCGGCGCGAGTACGCCCACGACACCTTCAGGGAGAACCTCGGGCTCTCCCCCCACCCGCTCGGCTCGGCCGACACGGCCGCCGAGCGGACCACGACCGGACAGGGACGGTAGGACATGCCTGCACGCAACGACATCAACCGCGGGCGACGCCAGGTCGACGTCGTGGGGTTCCCACGGGCCGAGCCCGTCGAGGAGACCGACGTCCTGGTCGTCGGGGCGGGACCGAACGGGCTCGGCACGGCCCTGGAGCTGGCCCGGCACGGGGTGCGCGCGGCCGTGGTGGACGCCGCGACCGAGGCCACGCTGGTCCGGGCGGGCGCCGCGGGCTACAACGCGCGGGCGCTGGAGATCATCGCGAACTGGGGCGTGCTGCCGCAGATCCGGGACGAGTGGACCTTCCCGCCCGAGTGGAACACCGGCAACCTCCTGCTGACCTCGCTCGTCGGGCACCAGCTGGGCGGCAGCGCGCACCGTTCCTTCGACCTCGGCCGGGCCCCGCGCTACTCGGTGCACAGCGCACTGCGCAGGCCGCAGACCGTGCTGCAGAAGGTCTTCCTCGACCGGCTGGCAGAGCTCGGGACCCCGGTCTCCGGGGGCTGGCGGGTCGAGGACCTGGCGGTCGACGCCGACGGCGTGACCACCCGCCTCGTCGAGGTGGGGACCGGGCGCGAACGCACCGTGCGGTCCCGCTACGTCGTGGGTGCCGACGGCGGCAAGAGCACGGTCCGCACCCTGGCCGGCATCACGCGCTCGGGCGCCTATGCCACCGAGCGGCACTTCCGGGTCGTCGTGCGCACCTCGACGGACGCGTCGACGCTGCTCGGTCGGCCCTTCGTGCCGGGCACCGCGATCGTCTACAACGACCGGTACTCCGGCTTCCTGGCCGCGCTGAACGAGACCGACTGGCGGACCTACGCCGGGCCCTTCCCGCTCGACCACGAGCCGGACGAGGCGGAGCTGGTCGCCCGGGTGCGGGAGGCCTTCGGGTTCGACGTCGAGCTGAAGGTGGTGTCGCTGACCTCGTTCTTCAAGAGCGCCCGCCTCGCAGACACCTTCTACCGGGACCGGATCGCCCTGGTGGGCGACGCCGCGCACGTCCGGACCCCGGGCGGGAACCTGTGCGAGGGCTTCGGGGACATCGCCAACCTCGGCTGGAAGCTCGCCGCCGTGCTGCGCGGCGAGGCGGGCGAGGGGCTGCTGCACTCCTACGACCAGGAGCGACGCCCGCACAACCGGCGGATCGCGGAGTACGCCTCGGCGCGCGAGCGGGCGGGCGGCGAGGTCTACCGGCGGATCAAGGAGATCGGCGTCCCGGCCGACGACGACACCGGCGCCGACGCCGTCCGCAGGCGGGCCGAGATCGGCGAGCTGCTGGGAGCCGAGCACACCTTCCCGCTGGGCGTGGTCTTCGACGAGCGCTACGACGACTCGTCGGTCGTCTGGTACGAGCCGGGGCAGCGCGAGACCGAGCAGCCCTGGGACGCGCACGCCTACACCGAGGAGGGCAGGCCGGGGCACCGCGCGCCGAACGGCAACCTCGATCCCTTCGGCTTCACCGTGTACGACCGGCTCGGCACCCGGCCCGCGCTGCTCGTGCTCACCGCGGACACCGCCGCCGTCGCGCCCTTCGAGGAGGCCGCGGAGGCCCGCGGCCTCGAGCTCGAGGTGATCCA
This sequence comes from Pseudonocardia pini, assembly GCF_013870575.1. GTDB lineage: Bacteria > Actinomycetota > Actinomycetes > Mycobacteriales > Pseudonocardiaceae > Pseudonocardia > Pseudonocardia pini. The sequence goes on along the minus strand of NZ_JACBXB010000359.1, from coordinate 2,157 downwards.
CCTGCCCGACGCCGACGCGCACCAGCGCTACGGCGCGCCGTACGCGCTGGTCCGACCGGACGCCCACGTCGCGTGGCGCGGGACGGCGGAGGTCGACGCGGGCGCGGTCCTCGACCTGGCGCTCGCCCGCACGCCCGTCGGCACGGAGCGGTCCCTCGTCGAGGCGGTCGCGTCATGACGTCCCGCACCCCGCACCCGGAGGTCCCCGTGACCCGAACACCAGCCGAACCCCCCGTCCGCGGGCTGTCCTTCTTCCTGACCGTCCCGACCGATCCGCAGCCGGGCCGGGTGTACGCCGACGCGCTGGGCTCGGTCCGGCTCGCCGAGGACCTCGGGTTCGAGACCGCCTGGGTCGCCGAGGGCCACTTCCAGGTCCTCGGCCTGCCCGCCGCGCTGTCCTTCCTGGCGGCGGCCACCCAGGTCGCGGACCGGATCCGGCTCGGCACCGCGGTCCTGCCGCTGGCGTTCGACAACCCGATCCGGGTCGCCGAGACGGCGGCGTTCGTCGACGCGCTGGGCGGCGGTCGGCTGGAGCTGGGGATCGGCAAGAGCAACCCGATGTCGAAGGACATCTTCAGCGCGTTCGGGCTGTCCGAGGGCGACCGCGAGACGCTCTACGCCGACGCCTTGGCGGGGCTGCGGCGCGCGATCGAGCAGGGCGTGACGGCGGACGGGAGGCAGGTCCCGCTCTACCCGCCCTCGACCGCGCTCGCCGACCGGCTGTGGCAGGCGACCGGCAACCCGCGGACCGCGGCCGCGATCGGGCGGTCGGGGGACGGGTTGCTGCTCTTCCGGCTGACCCCGCAGGGCGACCCCGGCCAGGTGCAGTCCGCGTTGATCGACGACTACCTGGGTGCGCTCCCCGCGGGCGCCGAGCCGCGGATCGGGATCTCCCGGGGCGTGCTGCCCGCGGCGTCCCGCGCGGAGGCGATCGCACTGGTCACGGCGGAGCTGGAGCAGAACCCCACGCGCGTCCGCGTGCCTGCGGGGTCCGCACCGAGCAGTCCCGAGGAGTACCTCGAGGCCCTGAACGTCAAGTACGGCAGCCCGGACGACGTCGTCGAGCAGCTCTCGCGCGACGAGGCCTTCGTCCGTTCCACCGACCGGCTGTTCTCCCTGCCGGTCTCCGCGGGGACCGCCGCCTTCCGCGAGGGCCTGCGGCTCGTGGCGGAGGAGATCCACCCCCGGGTCCGTCCCGCCGTCGCCCACGCCGCCGCGTGACCGCCCGCCTCGATCGAGTCCGACAGGAGCACCGACGATGACCCAGACCCTGGACCCGGCCACCCGCGCAGCGGAGTGGTCGGAGTGGCGGGCGGCCAACGAGCGCCGCCGCCAGGACCCGTACGGCTACCTCGCCTACCGGGCCGTGCACTTCCTGGAGCCGGAGCCCCGCACCTTCCCGGGCGTGCCCGGGGTGTGGCGGACCGGCCCCGACGGGCCCGTCGTCGAGCTCGGGGCGGGGGAGTCCCTGCTCGTCGACGGCACCGAACGGACCGGCGGCCACGCGTTCGGGCCGGTCCGCGAGCGCGAGTTCCGCTGGGCCGCGCAGGCCGGGGACGTCGTGCTGGAGCTGTCCCGGCGCGGTGGCCGCGACCTGCTCCGACCGCTCGACCCGACGTACCGGCTGCGCGCGGACTACGTGGAGACCCCCGCCTTCGAGTACGACCCGGCGTGGGTCCTGCCCGCCGTGTTCGAGCGCTACCCGCAGGGGCGGCCGCAGCAGGTCCGCGCCGCCGTCGAGGGCATCGAGCACACCCACGAGGCGGTGGGCGAGGTCGTCTTCACGGTCGACGGCAGCGAGCACCGGCTCGTCGTGTTCGGCCGCGACGACGACCCCGGCCTGGGGATCCTGCTGTTCCGGGACGCCACCAGCGGGGTCACCACCTACGCGGCCAGCCGTTCGGTGGCCCTCCCGCTGCCCGCCGAGGGGGAGACCGCCCTCGTGCTGGATTTCAACCGCGCGGGCAACCTGCAGTGCGCCTACACCGACCACGCGCCCTGCCCGCTCGCACCGCCGCGCAACCACCTGCCGTTCGCCGTCGAGGCGGGCGAGCAGACCCCGGTCCTGCGCGGTGGACGCGAGGCCGTCCGATGACCGCGGCGGCGCGGACCCCCGCGGTCACCGAGCAGGGCGAGCCCGACGACGTGGTGTGGAGC
>NZ_JACBXB010000358.1 GCF_013870575.1 Pseudonocardia pini | reverse complement strand
CACCCCTCGGGGCTGCGGCGACGGTCGCCGTAGATCGCGACGCCCGCGGAGTCCGGCCCCCGCTCGACGACGCCACACACCATGGTCTCCAGCAGGTGTCCGAGTCGGGGATGGAGCTCAGGGTCACGCAGGTGGAGTCCGACGATCCCGCACACGGGCCGTCTCCTTTCTCGGTGGTTCGCGGGTCAGAAGGCGGTGAGGTAGCGGTCGTGCTCCCACGGGCCGACGGTGCCGTGCCAGTCCAGGAACTCCTCGCGCTTGAGCGTGGCGAAGTACTCGGCCACCCCCGGACCCGCGGCGTCGAGCCCGGCGCGGACGACCGGGTCCGCGGCGAGGGCCTCGACGGCGTGCAGCAGGGTGGGCGGCAGGTCGGGAAGCGCGACCGCGTCCGGGCCGGTGGCGGGCGCCCCGGGGTCGACGTCGCGGGCGATGCCGTCGAGCCCGGCCGCCAGTGCGGCGGCGAGCGCCAGGTAGGGGTTGGCCGAGCCGTCGCCGCCGCGCAGCTCGATGCGGTGGTGGTCGGGGATCCGGACGAAGTGGGTGCGGTCGTTGCCGCCGTAGGTCGCGCGCCGGGGGGACCAGGTCGCCCCGGAGCGGGTGGAGGTCGCGCCGGTGCGCTTGTAGGAGTTCACCGTGGGCGCCAGCACGGCCTGCAGGCCCGGCGCGTGGTCGAGGATGCCGCCGAGGAAGCGGTAGGCCAGCTCGGAGAGCCCGAAGCCGCGGTCGTCGGTGGCGTCGGGGAACAGCGCCGCGCCGTCCCTCCAGAGCGAGAGGTGCAGGTGCATCCCGGACCCGGTGCGGTCGGCGAACGGCTTGGGCATGAAGGTGGCGGTCATGCCGCGCTGCTCGGCGAGCACGGAGATCAGGTAGCGGGCGGTGATGACGCGGTCCGCGGTGGTCAGGGCGTCGGCGTAGGCGAAGTTCTGCTCGAACTGGCCGTTCGCGTCCTCGTGGTCGTTGGCGTAGTTGCCCCAGCCCAGCGCGTTCATCGCGGTGGAGATGCCGGTGAGGTGGTCGTACATGCGGGTCAGGCCGCGGGCGTCGTAGCAGGGGCGGGCCTCGACGTCCTTGCCGTCCGCCGGGGCGAGCGTGCCGTCGTCCGCCCGGTGGACCAGGAAGTACTCCACCTCGGCCCCGGCGAACAGCTCCAGGTCTCGCGACTCGGCCTCCGCGATGAGCGTCTTGAGGATCACGCGGGGGGCGAAGTGCCACGGCACGCCCTCGACGTGGGGGTCGCAGTGCACCAGCGCCAGTCCCTCGCGGACCCAGGGGAGCGGGGTGTAGCTCTCGAGATCGGGGATCGCGACCAGGTCCGGGTCGCTGGGCTGCTGTCCGATGGCCCCCACCGCGTACCCGGCGAACCCGACGCCCTCGTGCTGCAGCTCGTCGGCCGCCTCGACCGGGACCAGCTTCGCGCACGGCTTGCCGGTGAGGTCGACGAACAGGGCGAGCAGGAACCGCACCCCGTCGGCCCGAGCCCGCTCGGCCAGCGACGGGGTACTCGCGACGGCGCCGTCGGACCCCTGCTCGGTGCGCACCAGGGTGAAACCCTCCGAGGCCATGTGCGGTCCCTTCGACGTCGCCACGAGAAATCACAGTCTCTCATCATGAATCAACGTCGCATGACAGGAAACCCGTCGGGCTGTGACGATCGTGTTTCCGCACACGGCGACGGCGTGGGGCGGCCGCCGATCGCGAGGCTCGAGGGTCAGCGCCCCGCGGTGAAGATCTCGGGGTGTCGGGAGAGCTCGACGCTGGTCCGGCGGATGTGGAGGGCGAGCACGGACTCGGCGGTCTCGCCGTCCCGCCGCTCGATGGCGTCGACCAGCAGCCGGTGCTCGGCCTGGATCGTCCACGAGCCCTGGCTGCCGGCCATCGCGGCGAAGGTCCGCCGGTAGTGCTGGGTGGTGTCCCAGAGCCGGGCGACGATCTGGGCGAGCTGCGGGCTGCTGTGCCGGCTGTAGGTGAGCCAGTGGAACTCGCGGTCCAGCACCAGGAAGTGCTCGACGTCCGCGGCCTCCTCGATGCGCTCCTGCAGCTCGTGCAGTCGGGCGACGTCCGCCTCGTCGAGCCGGGGGAGGCTGTCGAGGAGCAGGAGCGGTTCGATGCGCTCCCGGACCGTGTAGGACATCCGCAGGTCGGCGAGGGTCATCTCCGCCACCCACGCGCCCGAGTTGGCCTTGAGCACCACCAGCCCGGAGGACTCCAGGATGCGCAGTGCCTCCCGGACCGGCAGCCTGCTCGCCCGGAGCTCGGCGGCGATCTCGTCCTGCTTGATCCGCGCCCCCGGCGGGAGGTCGCCCGCGAGGATCTGCGCGCGGACGGCGTCGGCGATCCGCCTGCTCTCGACGGGCGAGGGTTGAGTCGACATCGTCCTGACCACGCTCATGCGAAGGCCGACGGGTTCTTGTCGTAGGCCTTCCCGTCCGGGTAGGACACCAGCTCGAACTGCATGCCCCAGGGGCTGCGAAAGTACACCCAGCGCTGCCCCGCGCTCGCGCCGCGGCTCACCGTCGGGTCGCCCATCGTCTCGATGCCGTGTGCCCGCAGGGACTCGATCGCCGCGTCCAGGTCCTCGACGTAGAGCGCCACGTGGTGCCCGCCGACGTCGCTGTTGCGGGGCGGCACCGTGGCCTGCCCCGGGGCGTCGTCGTACTCGAACACCTCGAAGATCGCCTGGCCGCCGAGCCGGTAGAACCGCATGCGGCGCATCACCGCCCGGTCGTCCACCCCCATGTGCTCGCTCATCCAGGAGCCGTCGTCTCGCATCGGGCCGAGTGTGTACAGGCACTCGCACCCGAGCACCCCGACCAGGAACTCGTGTGCCTCGTCGAGGTCCGGGACCGTGAAGCCGATGTGGTCGACGCCCCGGACGTCAGGCAGCGGTGCGGTCATGTGCCCTACTTTCTTGCGAATGGATCCATTCGAACGTTAGTGTGGGCGACGACCCCGAGGTTGTCCACAGTCGAACCCTCAAAGGATCCTTTCATGACCACCCGTAAGAACCTCAGGCCAGCTGCCCCCTGGGTGGAGATCGGCGCCGGTCGGAACGACTGGAGGACGGCCGACGGCGACCTGCTCCTGCAGATGCTCGGCCGAATCCAATGGATCCGATCCTTCGAGCAGTACGTCCTGGAGCTGGCCGGTCAGGGCTTGGTCCACGGGCCCGCGCACTCGAGCATCGGCCAGGAGGGCGGCGCGGTCGGGTCGATCCTGCCGCTGCGCTCGGACGACTTCGTCAACGGCTCGCACCGCGGCCACCACCAGTTCCTCGCGAAGGCCTTCGGCCACGTCGTCGTCGAGAAGACGGGGGAGCTGCCGGACCTCTCCGTCGACGTCCGCGAGGTGCTGCGCCGGACCCTCGCCGAGATCTGCGGCCTGGCGGACGGCTACTGCCACGGCCGGGGCGGGTCCATGCACCTGCAGTGGCGCGATGCGGGTGCCATGGGCACCAACGCGATCGTCGGCGGCGGCGTGCCGCAGGCCGCGGGCTTCGCGTGGAACATGCTCCGCGCGGGCACGGACGCGGTCAGCGTGACCTACTTCGGCGACGGCGCCGTCAACATCGGCTCGGTGCTGGAGACCTTCAACCTCGCGGCCGCCTGGAAGCTCCCGGTCTGCTTCTTCATCGAGAACAACCAGTACGCCGTCTCGACCCCGGTGGCGAAGGCGACGGCCGAGCCGCGCCTGTCCGCGCGCGGCCTCGGGTTCAACATCCCCAGCTGGCGGGTCGACGGCATGGACACCCTGGCCGTGCACGCCGCCATGACCGAGGCCGTCGACCACATGCGCGCAGGCGGCGGCCCGACCATCGTCGAGGCCGACCTCTACCGCTTCTTCCACCAGAACGGACCCTTCCCGGGGAGCGCGTTCGGCTACCGGGACAAGAAGGAGGAGGCGGCCTGGCGCGAGCGCGACCCGCTGGCGCAGCTGCGCCGGGCGGTCGTCTCGCGCGGGCTCGCCACCCAGGAGGAGGTCGACGCGGCCGCGGCCGAGGCCGACGCGGTCATGAAGGAGATCGGAGACGGCTTCCTCGAGCCCCTCGAGGGCGGCAAGCCCGGGCAGCGGAAGATCATCGACTCGCTGTGGCCGGACACCGACTTCGTCGACGTCGGCGTGCGCGGTGACCTCTCCGAGCTCGCGGGCTCGCGCTACGAGGAGCTCGACACCTTCGGCGGCGAGCTGGCCGAGCGCCGGTTCATCGACCTCGTCAGCGAGGTCATGGCGCGGCGCATGGAGACCGACCCGTCCATCGTCGTGCTGGGCGAGGACGTCGACGGGCTCAAGGGTGGCACCAACGGCGCCACCAGGAAGCCGCTGGAGCTGTTCCCCGAGCGCGTCCTCGGCACCCCGATCAGCGAGAACGCGTTCACCGGGCTCGGCGGCGGCATGGCGCTGGACGGCCGGTTCCGCCCGGTCGTCGAGTTCATGTACGCCGACTTCATGTGGGTGGCCGCCGACCAGCTGTTCAACCAGGTCGCCAAGGCCCGGCACATGTTCGGCGGGGACAGCGCGGTGCCGTTCGTGCTGCGCCAGAAGCTCGCCGCGGGCACCGGCTACGGCTCGCAGCACTCCATGGACCCGGCGGGCGTCCTGGCGACCGCGCCGGGCCTGCGCATCGTGGCCCCGTCGAACCCGTTCGACTACGTCGGCCTGATGAACACCGCCCTGAAGTGCGACGACCCCGTCGTGGTGCTCGAGCACGTGGACCTCTACGCCACGCAGGGCACCGCTCCGGTCGACGACCTGGACTACCTCATCGAGGTCGGCCGGGCGGCGCTGCGGCGCGAGGGCGAGCAGCTGACCGTCATCTCCTACCTGACCATGGTCGGGCACTGCCTCGAGGCGTTGGACCAGGTTCCCGAGGTCTCGGCGGATCTCATCGACCTGCGGTGGCTGGACCGGGCGTCCGTGGACTGGGACACGATCGAGAAGAGCGTGCGGAAGACCAACCGCGTCCTGGTCGTCGAGCAGGGCGCGCTCGGCACCTCGTACGGCGGCTGGCTCGCCGACGAGATCCAGCGCCGGCTGTTCGACTGGCTCGACGGGCCCGTCGAGCGCGTCACCGGCGCCGAGGCCTCGCCGAGCATCAGCAAGGTCCTCGAGCGGGCGGCGATCGCCAAGACCGACGAGGTCGTGGCCGCCCTGCGGGCCGTCGCCGCCTCCTGAACCCCCACCGCACGCGAGGAACCACCATGGCTGAACTCCTGCTCGTCCCCGAGGTGGCCGCAGGCGCCACCGAGGTCGTGATCGCCGACTGGCTCGTCCAGCCGGGGGACACCGTCAAGGCGGGCGACGCGATCGCCCTCATCGAGACCGACAAGGCCCTCGTCGAGGTCGAGGCGGAGGGCGACGCGACGTTGCTCCGGTCCCTGGTCGCGGCGGGGGCCGAGGCCGGCGTCGGCAGCCCGCTGGCGCTGCTCGGGTCGATTCTGCGACCACGGAGCGT
>NZ_JACBXB010000357.1 GCF_013870575.1 Pseudonocardia pini | reverse complement strand
GCAGTGGGCGGGTCGGTCGGGCCAGCCCGATCTCGGCCGTGACCAGCCGGAACGCCCCGAACCCGACGATGTAGAGCCCACTGGGCAGCCCGCATTGCGCGGTGGGGCGCCAGTGCGCCACGCCGAGCACGCCGCCGTCGAGCACGGCCCAGGCGTCGACCGCGGGCAGGTGCGGGTCACGGCTGCAGGCGGCCGCGCACGCCTGCCTGCCGAGCCACTCGCGGACGGCGGGCCGGGCGCCGGGCGCGATCTCGAAGACGGTCGGTGCGAGTGCGGACCGCACGAAGCACCCGGTCCAGTCGCCCACGCCCGTCATCGCTGACACCTCCCCCGAAGTGGCCTGAATCATACGACCGTCCGCGGCCGCCCGGCGGCGCTGTGCACCGATCCGGGCACGGAGAGTGGCCATCCGTGCGGTCAGCACGCTACTCAGGGTGAGTCCCCCGGTGAAACGACACGATCGTGGGACACCGCGGCACGGGGGTAACGAGGCAGGATGGTCCGCACGATCCAGCAGACGACGGACAGCGACGGCGGCGACGAACGCAGCACCGGTGACGAGGAGGGCGAGATGGACGAGCGCGGACAGCACGGCCCGGGTGTCGACGGGGCCGAGGGTGTGGTTCCGTTCATCCCTCGCCAGGACCGCCGCAGCCCCTCGCCGGTCGACCTGGCGCACGTCCGCAGGCTGGCTCCGCGTCCGCGGGTCTCGCCCGAGGAGCGCGAGTCGGTCGAGCCGACCGGCCCGGTCCGAGACGTCGACCGCGCCCGGGTGCTGCTGCGGTACGCGCGGCTGATGACCACCGGCCGCCCCGTCTTCTGCAAGCCGAGCCGGGCCGAGCTGGCGGGCACCGCTCCGCGCAGGCAGGGCGTCGGCGCCGACGGCAAGGTCATCTACTCCGACCGCGAGTCCGCCGAGGCCGCTGCGCGCGAGCTCGAGGAGCTGGGCGCCCGGGCGCAGCGCGCCTACGTCTGCAAGCGCTCCCGCCGCGGCCACTACCACCTCACGACGGACCTGGTGCGCGAGCGCGAACGCGAGCTCGCCGCCCACCAGGCCGCCCTGCACGCGATCCCGCAGCAGCGCGACCGCCGGTCCGCCTGACTTTCCGGACCCTCGCTGGTACGGTCTGTGGTGTCGATCACATGGTGATCGGCATCACCACCACCGGGAGGACGGCCCGTGAACCAGCACCGCCTGCAGGACCGCATCGACTCCGTGCCGGACTCGCTCGACGCCACCCAGCGCGCGCGACTCGGGGCGCACCGCAGTGCGGTCGAGGAGTGCCGCGAACGCATCACCGAGCTGCGCGGTGAGCTGCGCCGGGTGCTGTCCGGCATCGACGGCCCGCGCTCGTCGGTGGAGATCATGATCGAGCTCGACTCGCTCGAACGCGTGCAGCAGCGCCTCGACAGCAGGCTCTCCGACCTGTGCGACGAGCTGTCCGGCGCGGCCCCCGTGATCCGGTACGGGGACAGCTGAGGCCAGGACAGCTGCTCGGACAGCTGCTCGGACGACTACTAGGACAGCTGTAGCTCGCCGTCCCAGCGGCCGTCTCCGCGCGGCACCTCGGTGGGGGCGCTGCGGAAGCGCTTCGCCGCCGCGAGACCCGTCGCGCCCGTGCGTGCCAACGCGTGCAGGGCGAGGTCGCGGTGGACCGGGTCGTCCGTGCGCGCCAGGAACCGGGACAGCTCGTCCGCGGCCTCGACCTGCGAGCGGGCGGCGACCCAGGCGTCGAGCTCCGCCTCGGCGACCGCGGCGCGCACGTCGGCCATCCGCACGCACACGTACTCGATGTCCTCGTCGGCCAGCTCGCCCGGCAGCGGGGCGTGCAGGCCCTGGTCGATGAGGGTCTCGTGGACGGCCCAGAGCCCCATCGGGGTCAGCGTGACGATCGTGGGGTCCGGGTCGTCCCGGCCCGCGAGCTCCACGAGGGCGTCGAGCTCCTCGGTGTCCAGCAGCTCGCCCAGCTCGACGGCGCCGAGCAGCTCCAGCGCGTCGAGCAGGGCGGTGACGTCCCGGCGCCAGAGCCTGCCCTCGGCGTCCCCGGCGAGGTCGTCGACCACGCAGCCGCACGAGTCGTTCACGGCCTCGCGGACGAGCCGGTGGAACAGCTCCACGGGGATCGGGCCGCCACCGGCCGCGTAGAGCTCCAGCCAGAGGATCGGGAACGCGTCCGCGAGCGACATCCCGAACAACGACGGCGCCCCGAACACGTCGGTGCCGCCGAGGTGGTCGCCGATCCGCCCGACGGACCCGAACACCCTGCGCCACAGCTCGATCGGCCGGTGGAGGTCCTTCGTCGCGCTCTTCACCGGCACCAGTCGTCCGTGCACCGGGCGCACGAGCCGCGCGGCCTTGGCCCAGTGCAGCATCAGCGAGGTCTCGGGGAGGTCGGTGGAGCGCCGGGCGGAGTCCCGGTAGAGCTGGTCGAGGCCGAGGAGGTCGGCCAGCGCCAGCGCGTCGGGCAGGGTGAGCCGCCCGTCCCGGGTCAGCCTGCGGCCCGCGCGGACCCAGACGGTCAAGCGCCGCAACAGGTCCAGTGCCACGCTCTCGCCCGCCGCCGTCACCATGTCCGCGGCGCTGGGCAGCAGTACCGGCGGCAGCTCGGGGGCCGGGACCTGGCGGCGGGGCGCCTGCTCCTCGCGCCGGGTGATCTCGGCCAGGGCGGCCCGGTCGATGTCCACCTCGCCGGACCGCGCACGGTCCAGGAAGCGTTGCACGGCACGGGGATCGGCCGGGTCGACGCCGTGGCGGCGCAGCTGCACGCCCCAGAACTTGCCGAGGTCGTAGTTCCGCTCGTCCGCGATGCCGTCGAGCAGCGCGGGCGTGGAGTCGAGGACCTGGGCGTGCAGCTCGGCGCGGGAGGCCGAGCGGGCGTCGAGGCCGTCGTGGTCGCCGAGGAAGTCGATCAGCGCGTGGAAGGCCTCGGGGACCTCGTCGGCGTCGAGCACGGTGACGTGCCGGGGGAACCACATGCCGAGCGCGTCGGCGACGTGGGCGCGGGTCCAGCGGCCCAGCCGGTGGTCCAGCGCGTACTTGTAGTCGAGGGCGGCGGCGACGAGGAAGACGTCGGCCGAGACCCGGCGCCTGCGCGCCCAGGTCCCGAACGCATCCAGCAGCCGGTCCCGGGCTCCGGCGTATCCCTGGTCGTCACCGGGGGCGAACACGAGACGCATCGGGCCCACTCTCGCAGCCCACCCCGCGTCCGGGGACGGGGGGTGGGCGCGGCGGGAGTGGGCCCGATGCGCTACTGCTTGGGCTGGGGCTCGCCGGGCAGGAGTGTGCCCCCGCCGTGGCGCTTCGCCTCGTCGGCGCCCTCGGCCATGCTGAGCGGCTTCACGTTGAGGATGAAGTCGCCGTCGTGCTGCTTGAGGCCGTAGTCCACGGCCTGCTCGACGGCCTCGGACGCCCGGTCCTCGCGCCGGATCAGCGGGTCGCTGCGCAGGTCCTTGAACAGCGACACGCACAGCAGCACCATGACGATCACGAACGGCAGCGCCATGATGATCGTGATGTTCTGGATGCCCGACAACGCGTCCGACCCGCCGACCAGCAGCATCACCGCCGCGATCGCGCCCATCACGGCACCCCAGAAGATCACGATGCCGCGGCCGGGCTCGATGGAGCCCTTCTGCGAGATCGTGCCCATCACCACGGACGCGGCGTCGGCGCCGGAGACGAAGAAGATCGCCACCAGCAGCATCGCGATCACGGAGAGGATGCCGCCGAGCGGGTAGGACTGCAGCAGCCCGAACAGCTGTCCCTCGGTGCTCGCCGAGGCCAGGTCGTTGCCCGCCTGCTGCTCGGAGATCGCGGCCCCGCCGAAGATGGCGAACCAGACCAGCGACACCACGCTCGGGATGAGGATGACGCCGGTGATGAACTGCTTGATCGTCCGGCCGCGCGAGATGCGTGCGATGAACATGCCGACGAACGGCGTCCACGAGATCCACCAGGCCCAGTAGAAGACCGTCCAGCTCTGCAGCCACTCGGCGGTCTCGGGGCCGTCGGCGCCGGTGCGGGCGGCCATCGAGGCGAGGTCCGCCAGGTAGTGCCCCACCGCGCCGGGCAGCAGGTTGAGGATCAGCACGGTCGGGCCGACCACGAACACGACGAACGCCAGGATCGCGGCGAGCACCATGTTGACGTTCGACAGCAGCTGGATGCCCTTGGCCACGCCGCTGACCGCCGAGGCGATGAACGCGATGGTCAGGACCACGATGATCGCGACGAGGATGCCGGTGCCCGGGTCGTCCATCCAGCCCACGGCGTCGAGACCGCCACCGATCTGCAGCGCGCCGAGGCCGAGCGAGGCGGCGGAGCCGAACAGCGTGGCGAAGATCGCGAAGATGTCGATCGCCTTGCCGAGCCCGCCCTCCGTGCGGCGGGTGCCCAGCAGTGGGGCGAACGCGGCGGAGATCAGCTGGCTGCGGCCCTTGCGGAAGGTGCCGTACGCGATGGCCAGCCCGACGACGGCGTAGATCGCCCACGGGTGCAGCGTCCAGTGGAACAGCGTGGTCGCCATGGCGGCGTCGAGCGCCTGCGGGGTGCCCGCAGCCGCGCCGGAGCCCGGGGGCGGCGAGGTGAAGAAGGCCAGCGGCTCGGCCACGCCGTAGAACATCAGGCCGATGCCCATGCCGGCGGAGAACATCATCGCGACCCACGAGGACGTCCGGAACTCCGGCGTCTCGTCGTCGCGGCCGAGGGGGATCTTGCCGTAGCGGCTCGCGGCCAGGTAGATCGCGAACACCACGAAGGCCGACGCGGTGAGGATGAAGAACCAGCCGCCGCCGGACATGATCCCGCCGAGGACCGCGCTCGCGACGCTGGACAGGCTCTCCGTGCCGAGGATGCCCCAGACGATGAACGCGACGACCAGGGCGGCCGCAACGCCGAAGACGATCCGGTCGGTGGGCTGCTTCTGCTCGGCGGCGCCGCCGCCCGCGGCCACGACCTCGGGCGCGCTGTCCTCCGGTCCCGGATCCGGTCCGGCGCCGCCTGTGGTGGGTTCCTTGAGAGTCATCCGTGGCGTCCCGCGAGAAGCGGGGTCCCCCTCACCTGTACGTGGAGCGAACGATGCGCGGACACCATCTGCCCGTGAAACGTCCTGCGTCAACACCGTGGTCCGGTTTCGTTTCGCGGTGCGCGGCGGGTTGCGCAGTGTGCGTACCAGCGCAGATCGGGGCGCTGAGCTGCGCGAACGGGGATCGTTGCGCGCGCGATCGTTACCCGAACGTCACGGCCTCCGCCAGCCCGCGGGGTCCACCCCGCCCGGCACGGGTGCCTGCGGGTCGTACGGCGTGCGGGTGAACACGAAGGTCGCGAGGTTCAGTGCGAGCGGGTCGAGGCGCAGGGTCTCGCCCGCGAAGTAGCCGTCGAGCCCCACCCAGGTGCCGTCCGGCCGGGCCCGGAAGCGCGACGACCGGCCCGGCCTGCCGAGCCCACCGAGAT
>NZ_JACBXB010000356.1 GCF_013870575.1 Pseudonocardia pini | reverse complement strand
AGCGCGAGGAACGAGATGGCCCGCGCCCCGGCGCACCACGCGACGATCCGCCCGTCCACCTCCCGGGTCTCGCGCAAGGCGTCGCGCCACAGGGCGATCCGCTCGTCCGTGTGGGCCTGCAGCCCCGCGACGGCGTCGGCGAGGTCGCTCACCCCGCCGTCGGCGTCGCGTGCGGGGACCTCGGTGGGCCGGGCCTCCACCGCGAGGAACCGTCCATGGTGGACCTCCCGGACGGCGAGGACCTCGAACCCCGTCTCGCGGAACAGCCGCCGCGCGGACTGCGGGGTGAAGTAGCTGCGGTGCTCGTAGGTGACGTCCCAGGGGTCCCATCCGTCGGCCGCGGCCGCGCGGTTCACGAGCTCCACGTACACGAGCGGGGTGCGGGCCCCGACGCTCTCCCGGATCCCCCGCAGCAGCTCGAGCGGGTCGTCCATCAGGTAGAGCATGTGCCGACAGGACACCAGGTCGGTGTCCGGCGGCAGTAGGTCGGGCCGGAAGTACTCGCGCACCATCCGCACCCGGGTGTCCGCGACCTCGCCCGCGGCCGGGTCGACGCCGGTCCCCGCGGCCATCCCGGCGGCGAGCAGCGCCTCGAGGAAGTCGCCGAAGCCGCAGGCGATGTCGACCGCGGCACCCCCGGCGAGCCCGTACTCGGTGACGAGCCGTTCGGCGGTCTCGCGGACGTGGCGGGCGAAGCTGGGCGAGTGGCCCATGAACGTCGTGTAGCCGACGTCGTAGACGACCTGTTCCGGCCGGGGCGCCGCGTCGTAGACGAACCCGCAGGCCGCACAGTGGCACAGCACGCAGGACCCGGTGGGCATGGCCGCCGCCGCGGCCGAGGTGTCGGGGAACCGCCCCTCCTCCACGGGCACGCCGTCGAGGGACAGGACCGGCGCGAAGTCCGGATGTCCACAGAGCGGGCACGTGGCGGTCACTCCGCCGCTCCGACCAGCGGGGTGGGGGTGACCGGCCGGATCTCGGCGCCGTCGCGGCGCAGCAGCGGGACGAGCGGGGCGGAGGCCAGGGCCGACCTGCCCCGCATCACCCCCAGGTAGCTGCGGCGGACGTCGGCGAGCAACCCGTCGAGGGCGTAGGAGTGGCCGTCGACCTCCGCCACCGGCGTGAGCTCCGTGATCGTCCCGACGAGCCCGCACTCCTGCGCCACGAGCAGCTCGGTCCGCTCGATCGGCCTGCGGGAGAACGGGATCCCCGTCGTGGCACACAGCTCCTCGAGCGCGTCGACGGTGATGCTGTCCAGGCACCCCTCGGTGGGCGGCGGGGTGACGAGCCCGGAGCGGTCGACGATCACGACGCACGCCCCGGTGGCCTCGGCGACCCGCCCGCTCTCGTTCAGCAGGACGGCCTCGTCGGCACCCGCGCGGTTCGCCTCGATCCGCGCGACCCGGCCCATCACGTAGTTGGCCGCGCTCTTGATCCGGGCAGGCAGCACCGAGTCCCCGCCTCGACGCCACGTGCTGACCGCCGCGCGCATCGGGGTCGGGTCCGCGGTGGTCTGGGTGTAGGCGGTGGTCACGAGGTCCGCGACCGTCCCCTCGCCCCAGTGCCCCTCGACCCCGTAGAGGGTCGTGCGGAACCACAGGTCCCGCTCTGGGACCACCAGCTCGGCCCCGAGCCGTGCCAGCCAGCCGACGTACTCCTCGTAGCCGAACCGGATCGGCACGTGCAGCAGCCGCGCCGAGCGGCACAGGCGGTCGTAGTGCCGCCGGGGGCTGCGGAGCGCGAAGGTCTCCCCGCTGTCGTCCCAGTACCCCTTCACCCCCTCGAAGACGCTGAGGGCGCGGGTCAGCGCCTCGGCGCCGATGTGGATCCGGACGTCCCCGTAGGCCACGAGGTCGCCGTTGACCGATGCCCAGCGCGGCGTCTGCAGCTGAGACAGCGATGCCGTGTGTGCCACCCGCTCCTCCGATCCTCGTCGCGTCAGACGCCGTGCGGCACGGCGGCCGGGCGGTCGAACGCCGCCATGACGTCGTCGGGTACGGCCGCCCCGTCGGTCATCCGGTGGAAGTCGCCCAGCGAGGTCCCCGTCGCGGCCACGTCGACGCCCGGGGCGCCGCGCCCGCTGCGCAGGTCGGCGACGTCCACGGTGCGGAAGTCCACGCTGTAGCGGGCCACCCCGCTGGTGTTCGGGATCGACGCGTGCAGCTGGTCGCCGGAGAAGAGCATCACGCCGCCCACCGGCGGGACCAGGCAGAGCCGCGGCTCGTCGGGCGGCAGGGGCGCGACCGGGGCGGGCTGCACCCGCGTGTCCCGGGTGTTGAGCTCGCTCATCCGCGAGCGCCAGGCGTTCCACTCCGTGTAGTCGTAGGAGCTGCTCGTGTTCGGCACCTCCCGGCCGAAGCCCCGCGGGTAGAACTCCATGACGTTCGAGGGCGCCACGGGCCACAGCGGCAGCCACCAGTTGAGCTGCTGCAGCGGGGCGCTGTACCAGGTGTCGCGGTGCGGCTGGAAGGCGTAGGCGATGCCGGTCGTGAGCCCGCCGAGCGGGAACGCGGTGCGCAGCTTCGGCACGTCGGCGTAGACCGCGGCCGGGTCGGCGCCGAGCGCGGTCACGATCCGCCGGACGTGCGCGATCGACTCGGGATGGTGGATGAACCGCGGCTTGAACGCGATGAGGATCTCCGCCAGCTCCTCCGGTGTGCGGTGCTCCTGCACCGTCCGCGGCTCGAACGGCGCGAAGGCCTCGGTGATGAGCCCGCGGGCGAACTCCGCGAACGCGGCGATCTCGGGGACGTGGGTGTACACCACGACGTCCCCGGCGAAGAGCCGGTCGCGGCGCTCGCGGTCGTCGAACTCGGGATCGATGTGGACGTCGACCATGGTCGTCGTACCTCCTCGGGAACCGGTCATCCGGTGGGTGCGTGGTGGGCGGCGGGTCGGGGGGCGGCGGGGGACGGCCCGGGGAACAGCGCGGCGTCCAGCAGCGCGAACTGCTCGTCGAGCGCGCGGCGGTAGCCCGCGGTCCGGTGCGCGATCTCAGCCGACACGGCCTCGCGGGTGGCCAGCAGGTCGGCGAGCTGGTCGAGCACCTCCCGCGGGTCGAACCGGCCCGCCCGATGGCAGTACGCCCCCAGGCCCACCTCCGCCATCAGGACCTCGTTCTTCGCGCTGTAGCCGAGCGAGACGGTGGGGCGGGCGGTCCGGAGCGCGCAGACGACGTTGTGGAACCGGGTGGCGACGACGGCGTCGAGACCGACCATCTGCCGCATCAGCCCGTCGAGGGACGTGACCGGGTCGGCGTGGACCCGGCCCAGCTCCGCGGGGCGGTGGGCGGCGACGTCGGCCCGGACGAGCCGCACGACGGCCTCGTCGGCGCGGTCGCCGACCAGCAGCCGCACGTCGTGGCCGGAGTCCAGGATCCCGTCGACCAGCTGCTGCACCGCGGCCACGTAGCGGGCGTGGACCTCCTCGGCCCGGCCGCGGTCGGCGTTGTCGCCGTGGAAGTCGAGGACGCCGACGCCGACGACCCCGGTCGGCCCGGCGACGGCGGGCGGCGCGGGCAGGGCGTGGACGAGGTCGGGGACGACCCGGTCGCCGCGCTCGCGCAGCCCCATCCGCCGCATCGCTGCGCGCGAGTACTCGTCCCGGTAGGACAGGTAGGTCACCGAGCGGGCCGCCCCCACGAACAGCGCCCGCAGCGCGCGCGACCGGACGTCGTCGGCACCCACGCCGACCAGCGCCACCCTGGTGCCGACGAGCCTGCCGGAGGCGCACACCAGGAACTGCGTGTACGGGGTCCCCCAGGGCCGCAACGGCAGGGTCGCCTCGAACGCCCCCATCCCCGCCATGACCACCGCGTCCTGGCGGCGCACCCAGGCGGGGACGCGCACGGCGTCGACGATCTTGCCGAAGGCCTTGCGCGCCAGGGCGACCGGCGAGGCCGCGGTGCTGTACTCCTGGCGGTTCCAGTGCATCGGGGTGGCCCGGATCCCCCACCGCTCGCGGGCGGCCTCGGGCGCGTCGGTCAGCGCCTCGAACTCCGCCGTGGGGTACCGCTCGCGCAGGTGGCCGAGCATCGCGTCGAGCGAGCCGTCGTTGCCGAGGTTGCCGGAGCCGAGCAGCCCGTAGAAGCCGATGCGCGGCGCGCGGGTCCTCATGCCTGCCGCCCCTCGACGCGCTCCCCCGTGGGTCCGGCGTGGATCTCCGGCTCCGGCTCGGCGCCCCGGTGCAGCCGACGCGGCCGGGCCCGGCTGCCGAGCCACTCGCCGACCAGCAGGTAGCAGGCACGCCGGTCCGCGGCCGAGAGCGGCGCCCGGTGGATCTGCCGCAGGTATCCCAGGACGTACTCGGCGAGGAGCCGGGGCACGGGATGGCGGAGGCGATCCGCGCGACGGGGGTCCATCGTGGTGCACCACGCGCGGACCGAGGGCGCCCGCGTGGCCCGGTCCGGCTGGTCGCGGCGGTAGTACAGCCAGTCGGGGACCTGGTGGAAGGGGCCGTGCAGGGTCAGCGACCCGATGAGGACGCGGTCGGCGCGGTAGAAGCTGCCGTAGGGCAGCACCCGGCGCAGGACGTCGGTCCGGAACACGGCGTAGGCGTCGTCCCCGCCGACGTCGAACAGCGCGCTGCGGAAGCGCTCCGGGGCGTGCGGCGACGCCGTCGCCAGGGGGTACCGGTAGCGGTCGAGGATCGCGCCGTCGCCGTCGATCTTGGCGGTCCAGGCGTGGGCGGCGATCGTCCCCGGGTGCGCGTCGAGCGCTGCGACGCAGCGTTCCAGCAGGTCGGGGGCGTAGCAGTCGTCGTGCGAGGCCCACTTGAACAGCGGGCTGCCCGCCATCTCCGTCGTGGCGTTGTGGTTCCCGGTGGCCCCGATGTTGCGGGTCTGCCGCACGTACCGGATCCGCGCGTCCCGCGCCGCGTACCGGCGGCAGATCGCCGCGGTCCGGTCGGTCGACGCGTTGTCGGAGACGATCAGCTCGAAGTCGCCGAAGGTCTGGTCCAGCAGGGCGTCGAGTGCCTCGGCGAGGTACTCCTCGCCGTTGTACACCGGCAGCCCGATGCTCAGTCGTGGCACCGGTCAGGCCCTCCGTTCCAGGTCGACCGCCGGACGGTCGCCGCGGGTGAGGCCGAGCGCCGCGTAGCGGGCGACGTCACCCGGGTCCAGGAGCCGCCTCCCGTCGACGACGAGCGGCTCGGCCCCGGCGGCCCGCAGCAGCGCGGGCACGGCCAGGTACTCGTTCCAGCGGGTCACCAGCACGACCGCCTCGGCCCCGTCGAGCGCCCGCGCCAGGTCGTGGGTGAGCCGTACGCGGTCCGGGAGCACGTCCGGGCCGACGACGGGATCGTGGGCGAGCACGGTGGCACCCTCCTCGAGCAGGGCGCGCAGGACGGGGAACGCCGGGGAGTGCCGGACGTCGTCGGTGTCCGGCTTGAACGCCAGCCCCAACACGGTGACCGCGCGCCCGGCGAGCGGGCCCAGCTCACGGCGGAGCAGGTCGACGAGGCGGGCGG
>NZ_JACBXB010000355.1 GCF_013870575.1 Pseudonocardia pini | reverse complement strand
GAG
Source organism: Pseudonocardia pini (assembly GCF_013870575.1). Lineage (GTDB taxonomy): Bacteria > Actinomycetota > Actinomycetes > Mycobacteriales > Pseudonocardiaceae > Pseudonocardia > Pseudonocardia pini. Next base: position 5,468 of record NZ_JACBXB010000355.1, on the reverse strand, counting down.
CCCGCCCACCACGGTCACCACCCCCCACCAGTCGAGCCCCCGCAGCGAGTGCGGGGCCGACTCGTCGCGGGAGTCCTCGAGGCGCCACGCCCGCCAGATCGCCACGGCGGCCACCGGGACGTTGAGCAGGAAGACCCACCGCCAGCCCGCGGTCGAGGCGAGCACCCCGCCGACGACCGGGCCGAGTGCCGTGCCGATCCCCGCGATCCCGAGCAGCGCCCCGGTGACCCGCGGCCGGACCGCCTCGTCCGTCGCGTTGGTGACCAGGGCGAACGCCGTCGGCATGATCAGTGCGGCGCCCACGCCCTGGGCGATCCGGGCGCCGATCAGCAGCGGCACGGACGAGGCCAGGCCGCAGACCAGCGAGGTGAGCCCGAAGAGCGCCACGCCGGCGACGAGCACGGTGCGCCTGCCGACGACGTCGCCCGCCCGGCCTGCCGGGATGAGGAACGAGCCCAGGGCGAGCAGGTACCCGCTCACCAGCCACTGCAGGTCGGTGGGGGTGCGGCCGAGGTCGGCCGCGATCGCGGGCAGCGCCAGGCTCAGCGAGAAGAAGTCCAGCTGGATGCAGAACAGCGCGGCACCGACCGGGAGGAAGGGCAGCACGAGGCGGAACGTGCTCATGGATGGCGGCTCCGGTCAGCGGCGCAGGGGTCGACGGGTGCGGGTCGGCGCGGGGGCGGGGCCCGGTTGGCAGCGGGGACACCAGTAGGCCACGCGGGCGTACACGCCGTCACCCTGCTCGGCCACGCGGATGCGCGTGCGGCAGCGGCGGCAGGGGCGGTTGCCGCGCTCGAACACCCAGTGCGCCTGGTCGGGGTGCATCGAGCCGGTGGTGGTCTGCTCCGGGCGGTCGGCGTTGCTGAGCAACAGCTTGCGGGACAACGCGATCACACCCGGTAGGTCCGGGGTGTCGCGGACGAGGGTCCACGGCGAGAGGCCCAGCAGGAAGCACACCTCGGTCTTGTACAGGTTCCCGACGCCCGCCATCACCCGCTGCTCGAGCAACGCCAGGCCGAGCTCGTGGTCGCCGCGCTTCTCGAGCCTGCGGAGGGCTTCGGCCGCGAGCTCCGGGCCCCAGTCCGCGGCCAGCAGGTCCGGCCCCAGGTGCCCGACGAGCCGGTCCTCCTCTGCGGTCGGCAGCAGCTCCAGGTCGTGCAGCGCGAATCCCACCGCGACCCGTTCCGGCACCTCCAGCACCGCCCGCGCCTCGTACACCGGTCGCCGCCAGCGCATCCCGGGGCGGTAGAGGTGCCACGAGCCGTCCATCCGGAAGTGGGAGTGGAGGCTGGTGCCGTCGTCGAAGCGGGTGAAGAGGTGTTTGCCCACCGAGGCCACCTCGGTCACCCCGAGCCCGGTGAGGTCCACGGCGGCGAGCCGGGGATGGCGCAGCTCCCCGCGCAGCAGCGTCTGCCCGGCGAGCGCCGCGTGCAGACGCTTCCCGGCGAGGTGGACGGTGTCACCCTCGGGCACCCGGCGAACCTACCGGCCGTCGGCCTGCGGCGCTGGTAGCGTCGGGGCGTGGGGTACCGGGGAGCGGGGTCTCGCCGTCGCCCTGCCGCTCGCGGTGGTCGCGGCCCGGTCGCGATCCTCGTCCACTGGCTCGCGAGCAACGCCTGGACGCTGGGGCAGCAGCACGTCCTCGGCCGGATCGTCGAGCGGGAGGCGACGGCCCTCGACGTCGTCGCACCGCCCCCGCCCGCCCGCGCCCCGAAGCCGGGGCAGGAGCCCGTGTCGCGCCGAGGTCTACCGTCGCAGCCGTGAGAACCCAGCGAGTCGCCGCGATGCTCCTGCTGGCGCTGGCCCTCCTCGCGGGCTGCGGGGAGGCCACCACGCGTGCCGCGAGCTCGGGGGAGGGGGGTGCGCCCAGCGCCACCCTCCCCGCGTTGCGCACGAAGCTCGCCGCGATCGCGGGGGACGAGTGCGCCACGCAGCCGGGCGAGCAGGTCTACACGGGCTGCGCCCGGTTCGTCCGCGAGGTCCAGAACGTGGTGCCCGCGGCGCGGAAGGAGAGCGGCGCGGTGCCCTCGGCGGAGGTGCTCACCCGCGCGGCCGACGACGTCGACGGCGCGGTGAACCGGCTGACCCAGGACGGGTGCGTGGCCTCCGGAGGGGCCCCGGTCGGTGCCGCGGCCGTGTGCGGGCCGGACCTCGCCTCGCTGCAGGAGGGGTTCCGGGCGCTCGTCGCCGCCGTCGGAAAGTGAGGGTTGTCCGCGTTGTGAGCTGCGGAAACACCCGAACCGGACGTCTGTGTACCGGCGCGGGCGGACGCAGCCGACGGGGCATGATGATCCGCGGACGAGAGGCGGGTCGGATGACGGGGCTGAAGTCGATGACCGGACGGCGGCGGTGGGGATCCATCGCGCTCGGGATCGCCGTGGCGGTCGCGCTCGCGCTCGGTGTCGTCGTCGGCGTGCACCCGCGGGCGGCCGCGGACGCGCTCGGCGCGGCAGGCTTCAGCCCGGTCGCCCAGCCCGCCGCGCCGGACGTGGCACCGGTGCCGGTCGTGCACGTCACGCCCGCGACCGACCTGAACCCGACCGCCCCGATCACCGTGACGGTCACGGACGGCACGGCCCGCGCGGTCCACGTCACGGGCCCGGACGGCACGGTCGTCGCCGGGACCCTCGCGTCGGACGGGCACACCTGGACCTCCACCGGAGCGCTCGCCTACGCTGCCGCGTACGCCGTCGGCGTCGACACCCTCGACCGGGACCAGACCCCCGGACACACCGACGCCACGGTCCGCACCGTCGCCCCGAGGACCCTGGCCTACCCCTCGTTCGTGCCCGCCCCGAACTCGGTGCCGACGGTCGGGGTCGGCCAGCCGCTCGTCGTCCGGTTCGACCACCCGGTCAGCGACCGGGCCGCGGCCGAGCGGGCCCTGACGGTGACCACCACCCCCGTCCAGACCGGAGGGTGGTACTGGCTGTCGGACACCGAGGTGCACTACCGGCCGCAGCAGTACTGGCGACCCGGTACCGCGATCACGCTGAAGGCCGACGTGTTCGGCGTCGACCTCGGCGACGGGACGTACGGCTCCACCGACCGCACGCTGTCGCTGACGGTGCACGACGCCTGGGTCGCGAAGGCCGACGGCGCCACCGAGCAGATGCAGATATTCGACGACGGCGCGCTGGTCAAGACGATGAAGATCAGCCTCGGGGCACCCGGCTACCCCTCGCACGTCGGCCCGCACGTGATCTCGGACAAACAGCCGTCGATCGTCATGGACTCGTGCACCTACGGCGTCTGCCAGGGGCAGCCCGGCTACTACAAGGAGAAGGTCGACCTCGACCTGCGCATCTCCGACGACGGCGAGTTCGTCCACTCCGCCCCGTGGTCGGTGGGACAGCAGGGCAACGAGAACGTGTCGCACGGCTGCGTGAACCTCGCGCCCGCCGACGCCCAGTGGTTCTTCGACCACTTCGGCGTCGGGGACGTCGTGGAGATCACCGACTCGGGCGGGCCCGTGCTCCCGGTCTACGACACCTACGGGGACTGGGAGCTGAGCTGGGCGGACTGGGAGGCGGGCTCGGCGCTCTAGGCGCCTCAGCCCTGGAAGATCTTCGAGAGGACGGAGTACCGCTCCACGAGCTCCCGCTTCGACACCGCCGCGTCCGCGATCAGCGACGAGCCGTGGAAGGTCCCGGGGAACAGGTGCAGCTCCACGGGCACCCCGGCCGCCTGCAGCGCGAGCGCGTAGGCCAGGCCCTCGTCCCGCAGCGGGTCGAAGGCCATCACCGAGACGTACGCGGGCGGGAGCCCGGTCAGGTCCGTCGCGCGGGCGGGCGCGGCGTAGGGCGACACGGCGTCCGTCCCGGGGACCCCGGCACCCAGGTACGAGTCCCAGCTCACGACGGCGTTGGGGCGGTTCCAGATCGGGGTGTCGACGTAGGCGCGCATGCTCGGCGTCTCCAGGCGGTCGTCGACCTCGGGCACGCTGAGGAACTGGAACGCGATCGCCGGGCCGCCGCGGTCCCGCGCCAGCAGCGCGAGGCCCGCGCAGAGCCCGCCGCCTGCGCTCACCCCGTGGATCGCGATGCGGCCGGGATCCACCCCGAGGTCCGCGGCGTGCTCGGCGAACCAGCTCAGACCCGCGTAACAGTCCTCGAGCGGGCCGGGGAACGGTGTCTCGGGCGCGAGCCGGTAGTCCACCGTGACGACCGGCACCCCGACCGCCCGACACAGCGCGACGTTCGCCGCGTGCGAGCCGTCCAGGTCACCCATGACGAACCCGCCGCCGTGGATGTCGTAGATCCCGCCGGGCCCCGACGGCCGGTCCGGCCGGTAGATCCGCAGCGACACCTCCGGCGCCCCCTCCGGCCCCGGGACCCGCACGGTCGACCAGGTCACGCCCGTCTCGTCCGGCGCGGGCAGGGCCTTGCGCAGCTCGGTCAGGGTGGCCCGCGCGGTCGGCAGGTCGGAGACGTCCAGGACCGGCAGGGCGGGCACGACCGCCGCGAGCTCGGGATCCAGGCCGTACTCGGTCGTCGTCACAGGGGGACCTCCCACGTCGTCGGAGCCGGTCCCCCGATCATGGTGCAGTGATGCAGGCGCCTGCATCCGCCGGTGGTGGGAAACCGTCCTGACCGCAGCGCCACCAGCGCTGCGCCGCGCCGCACCCGCACCGGCACCCGGACCGACACGATGATGCTGGCCAGCATCGACACGAAGACCGGGCGCACCACGCTCTTCGGGCTCCCCCGCAACATCCAGCGCGCCGAGTTCCCGCCCGGCTCGCCGATGGCCGAGGAGTTCCCGAACGGCTTCCACGACCCCAGCGACCCGCTCTCCGGGAACTACCTGCTCAACGCGGTGTACGCCTACGCCCACGAGCACCCCGCGCTGGCGCCGAGCGGCCCCACGGACGACATCGGCAAGAACCTGCTGCAGTCCACGATCTCGTACATGACCGGCCTGCCGATCGACTACTACCTCGAGGTCAACATGGCCGGGTTCTCCAGCCTGGTCGACGCGGTGGGCGGGGTGACCGTGAACGTCGGGCCCACACCGATCCCGATCAACGGCGTCACGGCCGACGGGCGGCACGTCAAGCCCGACGGCTACATCCAGCCCGGCGTGCAGACCCTCGACGGCGAGCAGGCGCTCTGGTTCGCCCGCTCGCGCCGCGACAGCACCGACTACGACCGGATGAGCCGACAGCGCTGCCTCATCAACGCCGTGCTCGAGCAGAAGAGCCCCACGGACCTGATCACGCGGTTCCAGTCCGTGGCCCAGGCGACGAAGGACAACGTCGACACCAACCTCCCGCAGGAGGTGCTGCCCGCCCTCGCCACGCTGGCCGGGGACGGGTTCAGCCTGCAGAGCATCTCCTTCGACCCCAGCCTGCCGGACCCGAACGAGTCCGACGGCAGGTTCGACACCGGACGCCCGGACGTCGAGTACATGCAGCAGGTCGTGCGGGACGGCCCGGTCCCCCGATCGTCTTCAGACGGTAGGGAGTC
>NZ_JACBXB010000354.1 GCF_013870575.1 Pseudonocardia pini | reverse complement strand
GTCCGCCCGCAGGACATCGTGGGTGCGCTGGCGAACGAGTCGCGGCTCTCGGGCCGAGACATCGGCGCCATCCAGATCCACGAGCGGCACTCCCTGGTGGAGATCCCCGAGCACGCGGCGGACGACGTCCTGCGCTCGCTCCGGGGCGTCACCACGCTGAAGGGTCGGCGGGCCAACGTCCGCCGGGACCGCGCCATCAGCTGACCCGCGCACGACCGAACGGCCCCGCACCCGACCCCGGGTGCGGGGCCGTTCCGCGTGGTGACCAGGGTGTGGGTGGTGCATCCGCCCCCGGTTGTGGCCGGAGCGGTGCAGCGGTAGCAAGACAGCCCACCCACCACACGACAGGGGCGCCTCCCATGACGCAGACCCACGACCTCAAGCCCCGCTCCCGGCAGGTCACCGACGGGATCGAGCGCACCGCGGCGCGCGGGATGCTCCGCGCCGTCGGGTTCCAGGACGGGGACTTCGCCAAGCCGCAGATCGGCGTCGCGTCGAGCTGGAACGAGATCACCCCCTGCAACCTGTCGCTGCAGCGGCTCGCGCAGGCGGCCAAGGAGGGTGTGCACCGCGCGGGCGGCTACCCGATGGAGTTCGGCACGATCTCGGTGTCCGACGGCATCTCGATGGGCCACGTCGGCATGCACTTCTCGCTGGTCAGCCGCGAGATCATCGCGGACTCGGTGGAGACCGTCGTCGAGGCGGAGCGGCTCGACGGCACGGTGCTCCTCGCCGGCTGCGACAAGTCCCTGCCCGGCATGTTGATGGCCGCGGCCCGCCTCGACCTGGCGAGCGTGTTCGTCTACGCGGGCTCGATCCTGCCCGGCCACGTCGACGGCCGGGAGGTCAACATCTCCGACGCGTTCGAGGCCGTCGGGGCCTGCGTGCGCGGCCTGATCACCCGCGAGCAGCTGACCGAGATCGAGAAGGCGATCTGTCCCGGCGAGGGCGCCTGCGGCGGCATGTACACCGCGAACACGATGGCGAGCGCGGCCGAGGCGCTGGGCATGGCGCTGCCGGGCTCGGCCGCCCCGCCCGCCGTCGACCGCCGTCGCGACGGCATCGCCCGCGCCTCGGGCGAGGCCGTGATCGGGATGCTGGAGAAGGGGATCACCGCCCGGCAGATCCTCACCCGGGAGGCCTTCGAGAACGCGATCGCCGTGGTGATGGCGTTCGGCGGCTCCACGAACGCCGTGCTGCACCTGCTGGCGATCGCGGCCGAGGCCGAGGTCCCCCTCGAGCTCGACGACTTCAACCGGATCGGCGACCGCGTGCCGCACCTCGCGGACGTCAAGCCCTTCGGCAGGCACGTGATGAGCACCGTGGACCAGGTGGGCGGCGTGCCCGTGGTGATGCGGGCCCTGCTCGACGCAGGCCTGCTCCACGGCGACGCGCTGACCTGCACCGGGAAGACGGTCGCGGAGAACCTCGCCGACGTCGACACGCCCTTGGACGGCACGGTCATCCACGCCATGAACGACCCGATCCACCCCACGGGCGGGATCACGATCCTGCGCGGCTCGCTCGCGCCGGAGGGTGCCGTCGTCAAGAGCGCGGGCTTCGACTCCACGGAGTTCCGCGGCACCGCCCGGGTGTTCGACGGCGAGCAGGGCGCGCTCGACGCCGTGTCCGACGGCACCGTCGTCCCCGGCGACGTCGTCGTGATCCGGTACGAGGGTCCGCGCGGCGGCCCCGGGATGCGGGAGATGCTCGCCGTCACGGGGATGATCAAGGGGGCGGGCCTGGGCAAGGAGGTCCTGCTCGTCACGGACGGGCGGTTCTCGGGGGCCACGACGGGGCTGTGCATCGGGCACGTCGCGCCCGAGGCGACCGACGGCGGGCCGATCGCGTTCGTGCGGGACGGGGACCCGATCGTGCTGAACATGGTGACCCGCACGCTGGACCTCGACCTGCCCGCGGAGGAGATCGAGAAGCGCCGCGCGGCCTGGGTGCGCCCGGAGCAGGGGCGGCGTACGGGGGTCCTGGCGAAGTACGCCAGACTCGTCGGGTCGGCGGCGCAGGGCGCCGTCTGTTCCTGACTCGTCCGGAGAGGAGCGGCGTGGGGAAGAAGCAGCAGGGTCGGGGTCAGAAGCGGGCCGCGAAGGTCGCCGCGCGCAAGCGCCGGGCGCGGCCCGAGGGGGCCGTCGAGCCCCTGCGCCCGATCACCACGCTCCCCGGACTCGACGACTGGGGTGTCGACGGCGACCCGGCCCGGCTCGAGGAGCTGGAGGCGGTCGAGGAGATGCGCTACACCGTCGCCGAGATCCGCACGATCCGCCAGGTCGGCCCGCACGACGGCAACCCGGAGTGGCTGGAGGTCCTCGAGGCCAACGTGGGGGCCCTCGCCGACTCGGACGAGACCGACCTGGTCGTCGAGATCATCGACGACCGGGTCCGCCGGGCCGTCGTGGACACCCTCGGCACGTCCTCGCCGGAGCCCGCGCGGGAGGAGGTGCGCTGCCTGGTCGCCTCCGACGGCGAGACCGCCGGGCCCGAGGCGGACCCGGAGGGCTTCGGCGGCGCCCCGGCGCAGTGGATGGCCCTGGCGGTCCTCCTCGGCTGGCTGGGCAACCACGGCCCCCGCCCGATCCCCACGGCGGCGCGGACCCGCGTCCCCGAGTGGGCGGGCCGGACGCTGGGGGAGCGGCCCGGTGAGGTCGTCGCGCAGCTGATCGGCATCATCGGCTCGGAGGAGGAGCGCCACGCCGTCCTCGGCCCGGAGGCGGACGCCCTGGAGGACGACTTCCTCGCCGGCCTGATGTGGATCGCCGCAGGCCTGGTGGCCCTCTACGGCGACGGCGACGCGAACACCTACCTGGCCTTCCCGGAGGGCGTCCCCGCCTGACCACCCCGCCGAGATGAACCTCGGTGTCGTTCCGACCATGATCGAACGACACTGACGTTCATCTCGGCTGGTCGGTGTGGGCCTTCTCCAGGACCTCGACGAGGGTGTCCGCGGGCTGGGCGCCGGAGAGGCCGTACTTCTCGTCGACGACGAAGAAGGGCACGCCGGTGATTCCGTAGCGGCGGGCCTGCTCCTCGTCGGCGCGGACCGCGGCGAGGTACTCGTCCGAGCCCAGGACGCGCTCGACGTCGGCCTCGGGCAGGCCCGCACCGACCGCGATCCGGTGCAGGGCCTCGGGCGACCCGATCGGCTCTCCGTCGGTGAACAGGCCCTTGACCAGCGCGGACTTCAGCCGCACCTGCAGCTCCGAGCCGCCGAGCTCCCACGCGAGGTGCAGCAGGCGGTGGGCGTCCGCGGTGTTGCCGTCCCGCGCGCTCTCGAGGTGGAACACGAGCCCGTCCTGCGCGGCGATGTCCGCGACCCGCTGCTCCATCGCCCGCACCTGGGCGACGTCCGTGCCGAACCTCGCCGCGAGACGCTCCGTCCGGTCGCCCTCGTGACCGCGCGGGGCCTGGGGATCCAGCTCGAAGCTGCGGTACCGCACCTCGACCTCGTGGGGGAAGCGTTCCAGGGCGGTGGCGATGCGGCGGGTGCCGATCGCGCACCAGGGGCAGGCCACGTCGGACCAGATCTCGACCTTCACACTCCCTCGGAACGTCCGTCCGCAAGGATCGATTCCGCAGCGATCACCGCAGGTCAGGAGCTTCTTCACAGCGTGCTCTCAGCGGGCGCCGCGCCGAGGTGCGGTCCCGAGGGACACGCTTCGGTCCGTGAGGGACACAAGCCAGGACGGTCCGGACCTCGCCTTGGTCGCCCGGGCGTCGGCGGGGGACCGGGCCGCGGTCGACGAGGTGATCCGCCTGGTCCATCCCTTCGCCCTCCGCTACTGCCGGGCCCGGCTGGGCCACGCGCTGCCCGGGCTGACCGCCGAGGACCTCGCCCAGCAGGTCTGCATGGCCGTGCTCCACGCGTTGCCGCGCTACGAGGACCGCGGCAGGCCGTTCCTCGCACTGGTGCACCGGATCGCGGTGTTCGAGGTGGGGGACGCCTACCGCGCGGCCGCCCGCGGGGACCGGCTGACCGACCTGGTCCCGGACGAGCCGGACCCCGACACCGGGCCGGAGGAGTGGGCCGTGGTGCACGACGACCTCGCCCGGCTGCGCCCCGCCCTCGACCGGCTGTCCCGCACGGCACGCGAGGTCCTGCTGCTGCGGCTGGCCGTGGGGCTGTCGGCCGAGGAGACCGCGGCCGTCGTGGGGAGCACCGCGGGGGCGGTGCGGGCGATGCAGCACCGGGCCCTGGCCAGCGTGCGCGCGCACATCGCCGCCGCCGAGGCGGCGGTCGCGCACTGATCGGTGCCGATCGACCGGGTCCGCCCGTTCCCTTACCTGCCGGCAACACGGCGGATCACACCCGGAAACCCCGTGGTTCCACCGTGAACGGCATGCACGAGCGCGCCGAGGGCCTGGAGCAGGAGGCGCTCTCCGCGCCGGGCCCCTCGCCGACCTCCGGGGTCGGCGTGATCGTCCCCTTCGACTTCGCCCTGGACCGTGAGCTGTGGCGATGGGTCCCCGAGGACGCGGCACTGCACGTCACCCGGACCCCGTTCGTCCCCTCGCCGGTCACCGCCGAGATGGCGCGCGCGATCTCCGATCCCGACCCGGTCCGGCGGGCCACGCGGGACGTGCTGGAGCCCGAGCCCGGGGTCGTCGCGTACGCGTGCACGTCGGGCAGCTTCGTCGACGGCGCGGCGGGCGAGATCGCCCTCACCGGGGTGATCACCGACGCGGGCGCCCCGCTCGCGCTGACCACCGCCGGTGCCCTGGTCGAGGCGTTGAAGGCCTTGGACGCCACGCGGATCGCCGTCGTCACGCCGTACGTGGACGACCTCACCCGGATGCTCGAGGAGTTCCTCTCCTCGCACGGGGTGGAGACCGTCGGGAGCGTGGGGCTCGGTCTGCTGGGCCAGATCTGGCGGGTGTCCTACGACGAGGTCGTGCGGGCCGTGCGCGCCGCGGACCGGCCCGAGGCCGAGGCCGTCTTCATCAGCTGCACCAACCTCTCCACCTACGACGTGATCGCCCCGCTCGAGCGGCTGCTCGGCAAGCCGGTGGTCACCGCCAACCAGGTCACGATGTGGGCGGCGCTGCGCGCGGTCGGGCGCCGGGCCGTCGGGCCGGGGCAGTCGCTGGTCCACGGCTCCACCCGGCACACCCCGGCCCCGCACCTGCGCGTGGTCCCCGACCAGCCCCGTCCCCGCGAGGAGGGCCCGGAGCTGGGCGGCGGGGGCCCCGGTGGCCCCCAGGTCCTGCACAAGGTCCGCGTCCGGCTGCCGGACGAGTCCGGTGCGCTGGCCCGGCTGACCGAGGCCGTCGCGCGGGCGGAGGGCAACATCCTCGGCCTCGCCGTGCACGGCCAGGACTCCCGCTCGGTGGTCGACGAGATGTTCGTCGGGTCCGCCCGCAGCGCCGAGGACCTCGCCGAGGCCATCCGGGAGGGGCTCGGCGCGCACGACCCGGGCGCCGTGCTCGTCACGCCCGCGGACCCGCACGACCTGGTCGACGCC
>NZ_JACBXB010000353.1 GCF_013870575.1 Pseudonocardia pini | reverse complement strand
CGGGCGCCCGGACCCGCACCTCGTCGACCAACGCCCGCACCGCTGCGGCGGACCGCGGGTCCCGACTCCCGTGCGCGACCGGGACGAGGATCGGACTCATGGCCGGCCACGTCCGACTCGCGCGTCGGGAACGTGGGACTCGCGCGTCGAGAGTGGGGGACTCGCGCGTCGGGAGTGTCCGACTCGCGCGCCGTGGTGTCCGACTCGCGCGTCGGGAACGGGGGACTCGCGGGGTGGGGGTGGCGGGGTCACTCGGCCGGGGTGAGGTTCAGCGGGGTGCCGACCAGCCCCGCGGCCAGGGTGTTGCCCGTGGGCGGGTCGATCAGCAGGAAGCTGCCGGTGGCCCGGATGTCGGCGTAGTCGTCGACCGGGAGGGGGTCGGCGGTGCGCAGGGTGACCAGGCCGATGTCGTTGAGCTCCAACGTGTCCGCCGGGACCTCGGTGAGGGTCTCGGTGTCGATGCGGCCCTCCGGGGCACCGACCATGACCTGCGTGGTGCGGGTGCCGTGCTTCAGGAGCAGCCGGGCACCGGGGCGCAACGGCTTGTCCGCCAGCCAGCACAGGGTCGCGCCGAACTCGTTCGTGACCCGCGGCTCGGTGTCCGCCGCGACGAGCATGTCGCCGCGGGAGATATCGATGTCGTCGGCGAGCCGGATGGTGACCGAACGTCCCGCGCCCGCGGACCCCAGCGGCCCGTCGGCGGTGTCCACATCGGTCACCGTGGTCCGGCGCCCCTCGGGCAGGACCACCACCGCGTCGCCGGGACGGACCGTGCCCGAGGCGACCTGGCCCGCGTAGCCGCGGTAGTCGTGCAGCTCGGCGCTGCGCGGGCGGATCACGTACTGCACCGGCATCCGGAACGGCGCGGTCGCCTCCGGCCCGACGACCGGCACGGACTCCAGGTGCCCCAGCAGCGTGGGCCCCTCGTACCAGGGCGTGCGCGCGGACCGCTCGACCACGTTGTCCCCGACCAGCGCGGACAGCGGGATGGTCTGCACGGCCTCGTCGGCGAACCCGAGCGAGCGGGCCAGCCCGGTGAAGTCCTTCTCGATCGCGCGCAGCATCCCCTCGTCGTACTCCACGAGGTCGATCTTGTTGATCGCCAGCACGAGCCGCGGCACGCGCAGCAGCGCGAGGACGGTGGCGTGCCGGCGGGTCTGCTCGACGATCCCGTTGCGGGCGTCGACCAGCAGCACCGCGAGCTCCGCCGTGGACGCGCCGGTGACGGTGTTGCGGGTGTACTGGACGTGCCCGGGGGTGTCCGCCAGCACGAACTCGCGCTCCGGCGTGCCGAAGTAGCGGTACGCGACGTCGATCGTGATGCCCTGCTCGCGCTCGGCGCGCAGGCCGTCGACCAGCAGCGACAGGTCCGGCGTGGACAGCCCCTTGTCGACCGACGCGCGCTGCACGGCCTCGATCTGGTCCGCCAGCACGGACTTCGTGTCGTACAGCAGCCTGCCCACGAGGGTGGACTTGCCGTCGTCGACCGAGCCCGCCGTGGCGAAGCGCAGGAGGTCCCTACCCATCAGAAGTACCCCTCGCGCTTGCGGTCTTCCATGGCCGCCTCGGAGAGGCGGTCGTCGGCCCGGGTGGCGCCGCGTTCGGTGAGCCGGGAGGCGGTGACCTCGGCGATGATCTCGTCCAGCGTGGTCGCGGTGCTCTCGACCGCACCGGTGCAGGACCCGTCGCCGACCGTGCGGTAGCGGACGGAGAGCCGCTCCAGGGTCTCCGCGCCGCGCGGCCCGCCCCACGGCCCCTCGGCCAGCCACATGCCGTCGCGCTGGTAGACCTCGCGCTCGTGCGAGTAGTAGATCGACGGCAGCTCGATCTCCTCGCGCTGGATGTAGCGCCAGACGTCGAGCTCGGTCCAGTTCGAGATCGGGAAGACGCGGACGTGCTCACCCGCGGCGTGCCGCCCGTTGTAGAGGTTCCACAGCTCGGGGCGCTGCTTGCGCGGGTCCCAGCGGCCGAAGGCGTCCCGGAGCGACATGATCCGCTCCTTGGCCCGCGCCCGCTCCTCGTCCCGGCGGCCGCCGCCGAACACGGCGTCGAACCTGTTCTCGACGATCGCGTCGAGCAGGGGCTGGGTCTGCAGGGGGTTGCGGGTGCCGTCGGCGCGCTCGACCAGCCTGCCGTCGTCGAGGTAGTCCTGCACGCGAGCGACCTCGAGCCGGAGGCCGAGCCGGGAGACGATCGAGTCCCGGAAGTCGATGACCTCGTCGAAGTTGTGCCCGGTGTCCACGTGCAACAGCGGGAACGGGACCGGCGCGGGCGCGAACGCCTTGACGGCCAGGTGCACCAGCAGCGTGGAGTCCTTGCCACCGGAGAACAGGATCACCGGGCGGTCGAACTCGCCCGCGACCTCGCGGAAGATGTGGATGGACTCGGATTCCAGCGCGTCGAGCGCGTCGAGAGCCTGGGTCATGAGGGGTGCAACCCGCATTCGATCTTCGACGTGCCCGCCCAGCGACCGCTGCGCGGGTCCGCCCCGGGGAGGGGCTTGGCGGTGCAGGGGGCGCAGCCGATGCTCGGGTACCCCGCGTCGACCAGCGGGTTCACCAGGATCCCGTGCTCGGTGATGTACGTGGCCATGTCCTCGTCGCTCCACGCGGCGATCGGGTTGATCTTGACCAGCCCGAACTTCTCGTCGTAGGTGACCAGCGGCGTGGTCGCCCGGGTGGGCGCCTCGACGCGGCGGACGCCGGTGACCCAGGCGTCGTAGCGCGCGAGGGTGTCCTGCAGCGGCGCGACCTTCCGCAGGGCACAACACCGGTTCGGGTCGCGCGCGAACAGGTCCTTCCCCTCGGTCGCGTCCTGCTCGGCGACGGTCCGGGCGGCCTTGGCGTCGACGATCGAGACGTCGTAGACCTGCTCGACGGCGTCCCGCGTGCCGATCGTCTCGGCGAAGTGGTAGCCGGTCTCCAGGAACAGGATCTCGACGCCCGGCTTGGCCTTGGCGGCCAGGTCCACGAGCACGGCGTCCTGCATGTTCGAGGCGACGATCAGGGAGTCGAAGGTCTCCGCCGCCCAGGCGAGGACCTGCTCGGCCGAGGCGTCCGGGCCCAGGTCGGCGGCGCCCCGCTCGGCGACGGCACGGAGGTCGGTCTCCAGCGCGATACTCATGAGTCGGCTCCTTCCGGGACCCCGATGCCGACGAACGTCACGACGAAGGTGCGCAGACAGGACGCACACCACCACGCGGCACCGGGCACCTTCTCGGAACGCTCGGCGGGGGAGAGATCTTCCTCGCCGCAGTAGGGGCAGTGGTAGGGCACGACGCGAGACGTCACTTGAGGTCCGCCTCGTCCGCCCGCAGGACCCACTGGGCGAACCGCTCGCCCTGCTCGCGCTGCGCCACGTAGTGCCGCACCACGCGCTCCACGTACTCGCCCAGCTCCGTGCTGGTCACCTTCAGCCCGCGCAGCTTGCGGCCGAAGCCGGCGTCGAGCCCGAGGCCGCCGCCCAGGTGGACCTGGAAGCCCTCGACCTGCTCGCCCTCGGCGTTCCGGACGATCATGCCCTTGAGGCCGATGTCGGCGACCTGGGTGCGCGCGCAGGAGTTCGGGCAGCCGTTGAGGTGGATCGAGACCGGGGTGTCGATGTCGCCCTGGACGTCCGCGAGCCGCTTCTCCAGGTCCGCGACCAGCCGGATCGCCCGCTCCTTGGTCTCGACGATCGCGAGCTTGCAGAACTCGATGCCGGTGCACGCCATGGTCGACCGGCGCCACGGCGAGGGGTTCGCCTGCAGGCCCAGGCCCTCGGCCTCGGCGGTGAGAGCCTCGACGGCGGCGTCCGGCACGTCGAGCACGACGACCTTCTGCTGCGCCGTCAGCCGCACCCGCTGCGAGCCCGCGGTCTCGGCGGCCTTGGCCAGCGCGACCAGGGTGTCGCCGGACACGCGGCCCGACGACGGCGCGAGGCCGACGTAGTTGAGCCCGTCCTTCTGCTTGTGGACGCCCACGTGGTCGATCGGGACGGCGGGGATCTCGGGGGCGGGCCCGTCGATCAGCTTCCGGCCGAGGTACTCCTCCTCGAGCACGCGGCGGAACTCCTCCGCGCCCCAGTCCGCGATGAGGAACTTGATCCGGGCGCGGTGGCGCAGCCTGCGGTAGCCGTAGTCCCGGAAGACGGAGATGACACCCGCCCAGACGTCCGGGATCTCGTCGACCGGCACCCACGTCCCGAGCCGCTGCGCGATCTTCGGGTTCGTGGACAGCCCGCCGCCGACCCAGAGGTCGAAGCCGGGGCCGTGCTCCGGGTGGTCCACGCCGACGAACGAGATGTCGTTGATCTCGTGCGCGACGTCCTGCTCCCAGGAGATGGCGCTCTTGAACTTCCGGGGGAGGTTCGAGAACTCCTTGCTGCCGACGTAGCGGTCCAGGATGGTGCGGATCGCGGGTTCGGGGTCGATCGGGTGGTCCGCCGAGATACCCGCGACCGGCGAGCCGAGGATGACGCGCGGGGTGTCACCGCACGCCTCGGTCGTCAGCAGGCCGACGCCCTCGACCTTCTCCCAGATCGCCGGCATGTCCTCGACGCGGATCCAGTGGTACTGGATGTTCTGCCGGTCGGTGATGTCGGCGGTGTTCCGCGCGTACTGCTGGCTGATCTCGCCGAGCACGCGGAGCTGCTCGGTGGTCAGCGCACCGCCGTCGCACCGGACGCGGAGCATGAAGTAGCGGTCGTCGAGCTCCTCGGGCTCCAGCGTGGCCGTGCGGCCGCCGTCGATCCCGGGCTTGCGCTGGGTGTAGAGGCCCCACCAGCGGAAACGTCCGCGAAGATCGCCGGGGTCGATCGAGTCGAACCCGCGCTTCGCGTAGATGTTCTCGATCCGCGCGCGGACGTTGAGGCCGTCGTCGTCCTTCTTCGTGCGCTCGTTCGGGGTCAGCGGCTCGCGATGGCCGAGCTTCCACTGGCCTTCGCCGCGCTTGCGCTTCGGTGCCTGCGTGGCGGGTGTGTCCGTGGGCATGGTGGTGGGAGCTCCTGGGCTCTGCGGGGCACCGCGACACGACGTTCGGGCGTCGGCCCGGCCGGGAATGACAGGGGCGGGACGTGCTACCGCCGACAGAGCGCGCTGTTCACCCGGTGCAGGTCCACGTGGCGCCGTGCCACGAGGCGCAGGGTGAGCGCAGTCATGGTGCCCAGGGTGCCACGCTGTCCGGACCAAAGGCCACCCGGCGCCCGCATGGTGGGAGTGGACTCACACGGGTGTCAGCCGCGACCGCGGCCCTTCCCCTTGCGTTTGCCCTTGCCGTTCCCAGTGTCGGGCCTGTCGGGGTGCCGGGCCGGGGTGTCGGGCCGTTCCCGACGTCGTCGCAGGTCGGGGAGGGACACTCGAGGCGCACCGGCCCGTACGAGACCCTCCGCCCGAACACCCCGACCTGGTCGAACCCGACCCGAGCCCTCGACGCGGGGACAGCCGCCAGGAACCCCGCCTGCGGCGCTCGCGCCGGAGACACCGGCGCCGAAGGCGCCCATGCCCGAAGCTCCCGAACCGGCGCCGCCC
>NZ_JACBXB010000352.1 GCF_013870575.1 Pseudonocardia pini | reverse complement strand
GCAGGTCGCTGATGACCCCCACGAACAGGAGGAGGACGGGGTTGTCGGTGAGGTGCACGAGCGCGCGGTCCAGCGCCGCCGTCCCCTCGGCCTCGGCGGCGGTCAGCGTCCGGCGCGTCTCGTCGCCCGGGAGCCTGTCCGCGACCTCCGCCGCCGCCCCCAGGACGATCGCCTCGCGGACGATCTCGAGGTCCTCGACCGCCGCGCCGCGGTAGGCCAGGTAGACCGAGGAGATGTCGATGCCGGCGCGCTGGTCCGGCTGGGCCACGACGAGCCCGCCCCCCGGGCCGCGGCGGGTCCGGACGACGGAGTGCAGCTCGAGGAGCCGGATGGCGGCCCGGAGCACCGCGCGACCGACCGCGAAGCGCTCCATCAGCTCGTTCTCCGAGCCGAGGACGACGCCCAACGGCCACCCGCGCCGGGTGATCTCGTCGAAGAGGTGCCCCGCGACCGTCTCGGTGAGCGAGGCGCCCGGCCCGGCGGGTGAGTCGCCGAAGCCCGGCCCGCGCAGCGGGGTGCGGTGGTCCGGCTGAGAGCTCAGCACCCCCAACGCGTCGTCGAGATGCTGGTCGAACCGGACCCGGGCCAGGGCCCCGTCCCCGGCGACGACGGCCTCCCCGATGAGCCGGTGCCAGCGCTGGGTGTCGATGCGCAGCGTCCGGAGCACCTCGGGGTCGGGTGCCCGCCAGGGTGCCCGCACGTAGCGGTGGGTGAGCGAGCCGAGGGCGTCGATGAGGAGCTGCAGCACCGGGTTGCCGGACTGCGCGCTGACCAGGTCGTGCAGCTCGTCGGGGCCGAAACCGCGTGGGGACACGGGTTCGCGGGCCGCCTCCTCCGCCAGGATCTCCCGGACGGCGGCGATGCCGGCCTCGTCGATCCGCCGGGCCGCGAGCTCCGCCGCGACCGGCTCGAGGAGCCTGCGGGCCTGGAACAGGTGCGCCATGCTCGTGCCCCGGTACTCCAGGTAGATGATCAGCGCGCTGATGGCGGGGCGCCCGTCGGGCGCCTCGACGACGAGACCACCGTTCGGCCCGCGGCGCATGCGGGCGACCTGACGGTGCTCCAGGATCCGGACCGCCTCGCGCAGCACCGTCGGGCTCACGTCGAAGCGGGCGCGGAGCTCCGGTTCGGATCCCAGCGAGGCCCCGACCGGCCAGCCGCGGGAGATGACCTCGGCCTCCACGGCGCGGGCGATGCGGGCCGCCAGCTTCCCGCCGAGGGTCGGGTCGTCCTCCGCGAGGGGCTCCGCGACCTCCTCGGATCGAGCGCCCGCGGTCGTCATCGTGTCCGTGCTCCTCGTCCTGGCCTGCGGGAATCCTAGCGGGCGGGCAGGGAGCCGGGCATCGGGACGGGTCCTCGTGGCCGCCGCGGAAACATCGTCGGTGAGCCGTTCCCGCCATGCCACGAACAAAGATCAGTACGCGAATTACGAGACTCGGCTCCGGAGACCCTGTGACGTGTCATGCCCTCAGGTGCGGTCAGAATCCCAGTTCAGAGGTGTTGTGTGGCCGAGTGGGCTCCGTTAGAGTCCAGCCACGCTCACGGCTCCATCTGTAGATGAGTGGCCGTAACTCAGCGGATGTCGAGCCCTGAGGTCCACCCCCGCCGGTCGTCCCGGCATCGTGTTGTCGACGAGGAGACACGCCCATGCGCAGGCAGAGAGTCCGTTGGCTGGTCGGGGTGGTGGCTGCGGCCGCCGTCCTGCTGACGGCCTGTGGGGGAGGGGCGACCGGGGGGTCGTCCTCCGGTCCCGCCCAGGCGGATCCGAACGGCACCCTGCGGTTCGCCTGGACGCTGCCGGCTGTGCCGCTCGACCCGCACACGGCGACGTCGGCGATCGGGCAGGCGCCCTACGTCTTCCCGGTCTACGACCGCCTCACCCAGCTCGTGAGCGGCCCCGAGCTCACGCCGATGGTGGCCACGCAGTGGTCGTTCAGCCCCGACAGCAGGGTCGTCACCTTCACGCTGCGAGACGACGTGACCTTCCGCGACGGCACGAAGCTCGACTCCGCCGCCGTCAAGGCGAGCCTGGACCGCGCGCTCACGCTGCCCGGGTCCACGGCGAAGGGCCAGCTGTCGATGATCGCGGGCGTCGAGGCGCCGAACCCGACCACCGTCGTCGTCACGGCCAACCGTCCGGCGTCCGACCTGCCGTACGTCCTGTCGTCCTCGGTCGGCTCGATCATCAACCCGAAGTCGCTCGGCCGGCCGGACCTGGACACGGTGCCGGACGGCTCCGGTCCCTACACGGTCGCCGACTTCAAGGCCGGTGACCGCGTCGTCTACGAGCGGGCGCCCGGCTACTGGGACCCGAAGGCCCAGCAGGCCGCCAAGATCGAGCTGATCGGCATCACGAACGACAACGCCCGGCTCTCGGCGCTGCGCTCGGGCCAGGTCGACGGGATCCTGTCGAAGGTCGGCCAGCACGAGCAGGCCTCGAAGCTCGGCGACGGCTTCTCCCTGCACTCGTACCCGGCGGCGGCGACCTACGCGATGTACCTGAACACCGCGCGGCCCAACGTCGACCAGGTCAAGGTCCGGCAGGCGCTGAACTACGCCATCGACCGGGAGGCTCTGAACTCGTCCATCCTGGACGGTCAGTGCGCGCCGCAGAGCCAGCCGCTGACGGACGTGTTCGACGGGTACCTGGCCACGCCGAACCTGACCTACACCCACGACGTGGCGAAGGCGAGGCAGCTGCTCACCGAGGCGGGCCTGCCGAACGGCCTCGACCTCCGCATGCTCGTCGGGGCGAGTCTCTCGCCGCAGGACCAGCTGGCCCCCGCGATCCAGGCACAGCTCGCCGAGGCCGGGATCCGGCTCACGATCGACGCCCAGGACCCCTACCAGATCAACGGTCTGTGGAACGCGGACAGCGCGTACGACGGCTACCTCAACACCCGGACCGCGGGGCCGACCGCGGCCATCACGCTGCGGGACAACTACCTCGTGGCCAGCCGGTTCCCCGGCCCGGCACCCGCGGGCTTCGGCGACGCGGTGTCCAAGGCCTTCGACGCGAACCTGTCGGACCAGGACCGCACGGCCACCCTGAACCAGGCGTCCACCATCGCGGTCGACCAGGCCATGGACCTGTTCATGTGCGCCCTGCCGACCCAGGTGGCCTACAACGACCGGGTCATCGGGGCGGACACGATGGGCCAGGCGGACTTCCAGGGCATCTTCGACCTGCGCTACGTGGGGATCGCGGCGAAGTAGGACAGACGACCGCCGAGCCCGCCCCGTCGCCGTGAGGGGCGGGCTCACCCCTCCGAGGCCGGGCGCAGGGCCCGCAGCACGAAGGAGCGGGCGTGGACCACCACGTCCTCGACCGGTCCCGTGGTCACGCCCAGGGCGAGGTTCTGGAAGGTGATGAAGAGGGCGTCGGAGAGGAAGCGCGCATCGGCACCCGGATCATCGCTCGCCAGCATCCCGGCCTCCCGACCAGCGATGATGGTGGAGGCGACCAGGTCGTGGAACGGCGCGGCGACCTTCGCGACGACGGCCGGGTGCTTCTCGGCGAGGCGGGCGTGCTCGATGGCGGTCACCTGCGCCCGCGGGCGCCGCTGTGCCGCACGGATCACCTGCTCCACGATCAGACCCAGCCGCCGCACCGGATCGGGCTCGTCGGCGGCCTGCTCGGCGATCCCGGTGATCGAGTCCTGGACGACGTCCTCGTAGGTCGCGAGCAACAGCTCGTCCTTGCCGCGGAAGTAGCTGTAGAACGTCTGACCGGCGATCCCGACCCGTTCGGTGAGCTGGGTGATCGTGAAGGGCTGTCCCGCCTCGTAGCGGAGCTCGCGGGCACCGTCGATGAGGCGCTGGGCGACCTCGATCGTGCGGGAGTCGCTGCGCCGCACAGACTCGGAGTTCGTCAGTGCTCGCTGTCGCCAGCTGGCCGACGTGGAGGACATCGACGGAGCGTAGTCCGCAGGCGCCTGCGCCGGCTCAGGCACTGCCCGAGTGCGGCACGATCCGGATGGACCGCGTCGGACAGGCCTCGACGGCGTTGGCGATCTCGTCCGAGCCGGTGTCGACGTCCCCGACGAGCCGGACCCGCCCTTCGTCGTCGAGGTCGAACGTGTCCGCCGCGTAGAACGTGCAGAGGCCGGACCCGAGACAGGTCGCGGGCGTGATCTCGACGTGGGACAGCTCTTCGGCCCTCACGAGAACACCACCGGGACCTCCGCCGGGCCGCGCATGGTCAGACCGAGCAGCGCCGGGCGAGGGGCCTGCGGGTCCCACCGCAGCCTGGGGAAGCGGTCGAGCACGGCGTTCAGCGCGATGGCCATCTCCGCACGGGCCACGTGCATCCCGAGACAGACGTGCGGGCCCGTCGCGAAGGCGAGGTGTGGCCGGATCGGGCGGGTGATGTCGAAGCGTTCCGGGTCGGCCCACCGCGCCGGGTCGAGGTTCGCCGCGGCGAGGCAGATCTCGATGACCGCGCCCGCGGGGATGGGAACACCGCCGAGCACGGTGTCCCGTGTGACGAGGCGGTGAAAGGTGGGGTCCGTGACCTCCCAGCGCAGCGCCTCCTCGATCGCCGGGCGCACCAGCGAACGGTCCCGTTGCACGGCGTCGAGCTGGTCGGGATGGCCGAGCAGGGCCCAGAGCACGATCGCGAGCTGGCGCCACGTCGTCCCCGAGCCCGCCGTGAGCACCAGCCTGGCGAAGCCGAGGATCTCGTCGTCGCCGAGCAGGTGGCGATCGCCGTTCTCGTCGACGATCGTCTCCCGCGTCAGGACCGTGATCAGGTCGTCCTGGGGGGAGCGCCTGCGCTCGACGACGACCGGTCGCAGCATGTCGGCGATGGCGGCGGAGGCGGCCAGGCGCTCCGACTTGGGCCTCCCCGCCCCGAGCATGGTCTCCACGTACGTCCGCAGCTGCAGGGCCTGGTGCCACTCGATCCCGAAGCTGCTGGTGATGGTGAGGAGGGGCAGCAGCGCGCACAGGTCGAGGTTGAGATCGGCGCGCCCCTGCCCTTCGATGCGGCGCAGCAGGACCTCGACGATGTGCTCGATCCAGTTGTCCGCCCACCAGGGCACCATGCTGCGGGCGAACGAGTGCTGAACCAGACCTCGATAACGCGTGTGCTCGCTGCCGCCCATCTGGAGGATGTTCTTGCCGAACATCTCGGACACCGAGTCGTACACCGCCGACGAGTAGACATCGGGGTCGCGCAGGACGGTGTTGACGGTGGCGAAGTCGAAGGCGGAGTAGATCGGTGCGGAGTGTTCGGCGAGCACCCCGGTCCGGTAGGAGTGGCCGAGCACCTCGCCGACCGGTGCGGCGTGGACGGGGCCGCTCTCCCGCGCGGCACGCAGGTCCGCGTGGAGGTCGCCCGCGTAGTCGCTGCCGCCGGCGGCCTGGTGCAGCTCGCCGCGGATGTCGAAGAGGGCCCGCACCAGTTCCTGGTCGAGCTCGGCACTGTCCTGGAGCATGACGTGTTCCTTCAGGTCGGGGGTCGGCGGGTGGACTGCGGTCCCGGGCGGCCACGGGCCAGGGGCACGATCTCCTCGG
>NZ_JACBXB010000351.1 GCF_013870575.1 Pseudonocardia pini | reverse complement strand
CCGGCACCCGCGAAGACTGCGAGAAGTGAGAGTGTCGTCGGCTCGGCCGGGGACCGACAGTGAGGGGCGTGCCCGCCGGATGCGGGCACGGTCCCGCTGGAGGAGAGGAATTCCCCGCTATGAGCAGCGACGCCACGGCATCGACCGAGGCCGAGAAGGCCGGCGCCCCGTCACTCGGCCGTCCGCGACGGGCGGCCGTCGCGGGCGGGGTGGGGTGCCTGGTCGAGGGCTACGACTTCAGTGCCTACGGATACCTGTCGGTCTTCCTCGCCCCCCTGTTCTTCCCCACCGACAGCGAGTTCGGCTCGCTCCTGCTGGCGCTGGTCGTGTTCGGTACCGCCTATCTGGCGCGACCGTTGGGCGGGATCGCGTTCGGTCTGGTCGGCGACCGGGTGGATCGCGGGAAGGTGCTGGTCGCGACGATCCTGCTGATGGGGGTGGCGACCACCCTGATCGGGTTGCTGCCCACCCACGCCACCCTCGGGATCACCGCGACGATCCTGCTGATCGTGCTGCGCCTCGTGCAGGGCTTCTCGGTCGGCGCCGAGGTCGCGGGCGCCACGACCTTCGTGTCCGAGGCCGCCCCGGACCGGTACAAGAGCCGGTTCGGCGCGTTCAACTCCGCGGGCGCCTCCCTCGGCTTCGGGCTCGCCGCCGCCGTCGCGGGGCTGTGCTCGCTGCTGACCACCCCGGAGCAGATGGCCGAGTGGGGTTGGCGGATCCCGTTCCTGCTGTCCCTGCCGCTCACCGTGGTCTGCTTCCTCATCCGGCGGCGCATCACACGGGAGGCCGAGCCGGTCGCGGAGGACACCGAGGTCACGTTGCTCGACGTCCTCAGGCGCGGCTGGCGGCCCATCCTCAAGGGCGCCGGGCTCGCCGTCGCGGTCAACGGCACGTCGTACTTCGGCCTGACCTACGTGAGCATCCACCTCATCCAACAGCTCGGATACCCGAAGACCGGCGTGTACTGGGTGACCACCGTCGTCGTCCTGATCACCGCCCTGCTCATGCTGCCCGTGGGGCGGCTCGGCGACCGGGTCGACCTGCCCCGCCTCGGGGCGATCGGAGCGGCCGGGTTCCTGGCCGTGACCTGGGTCGGGATGTGGCTGATGGACCAGGGAAACCTCCTGCTGGCGGCGATCGCCTTCATGGTCATCATGGTGAACAGTGCGTTCCTGCAGGTCACCGGGTACGCACTCTCGCCCGAGATCTACCCCCGGGAGATCCGCTTCACCGGCATGTCCATGGGGTGGAACATCGGCGTGATCGTGGCGGGCGGCACGGCACCCGCGCTGTGCCTCTGGCTCGTCGAGTCGACCGGCAGCTCGTCGGCCCCCGCGTTCTTCGTGATGGCGGTGGCCCTGGTCGGCCTGGGGTCCCTGTGGGCGATCGCCCGCGGTCCGCGGCCCGGTCGGGTGGGGGGCTGAGGGCGCCCACCCTCATCGTGCCTCCACGTAGGCCCCGCTCTCCCAGCGCTCGCGCAGCGCGAACTTCTGGATCTTCCCGGACAGGGTCTGCGGGTACTCGTCGACGAGATACCACCGTGCGGGGATCTTGTAGCCGCTCAGCCGGGGCCGCAGGAACTCGACCAACTCGGTGGGCGTGACGGCGGCACCCTCCCGAACCCGGACGAAGGCGGCGACGATCTCGCCGTAGTAGTCGTCCGGCAGGCCGATCACCGCGGCGCCGGCGAGGGCCGGGTGTCGGAAGAGCTCGTCCTCGATCTCGCGCGGGTACAGGTTCTCGCCGCCGCGGATGATCATGTCCTTGATCCGGCCGTTGACCGCGATGTACCCGCGGTCGTCCATGCTCGCGAGATCGCCGGTGTGCAGCCAGCCGTCCGGCTCGAGCGTCGCCGCGGAGGCCTCCGGGAGGTTCAGGTAGCCGAGCATCGTGTGATAGCCGCGGGTGAGCAGCTCGCCGCGGATCCCGCGCGGGACCGTGTCCCCGGTGGCCGGATCGACGATCGTGATCTCGACACCGGGCAGGGGTCGCCCGCAGGTCGTGGCCTTGTCCTCCGCGGTGTCGTCCGCGGTGGTCATCGTGATGACCCCGCTGGTCTCGGTCTGCCCGAAGACGATCGTGAAGTCCACGCCCAGGGCCTTCTCGAACGAGCGCACCATGTCGGCGGGCACCGGAGCGCCGCCGGACACCAGCGAGCGCAGCGACGAGAGGTCGCGGGTGGTGAAGGTGGGGTGCTGCATCATCGCCGCGACCATCGTCGGGACCGGGTTCGTGATCGTCACCCGTTCCTCCTCGATCAACCGCAGCGCCAGACCGGCGTCGAAGTTCTCCAGCGGGACCAGCGTGCCCGCGAGCGACATCACGCCCATCCCGGCCAGGACGCACCCGCCGACGTGGAACATCGGCAGGATGGCGAGCCAGACGGCGCCGTCACGGCCACCGGCGCGGACCGCGGCCTGGCGGGGGTCGTTGACCACGCCCCGATGGGGGATCACCGCGCCCTTCGGGGTGCCCGTGGTGCCCGAGGTGTACTGGATCTGCGCGGCGCTCGCGGGATCGACCTCGGGGAGGGGGGTCGACGGGTCGGCCTCCGCCAGGAACGCCGGGAGGTCGCCGAGGGACACCACGTCCCGGAGGGCGGGCAGCTCGGCCGCGAGGGTCCGCGCCGTCTCGAGCAGCGGGCTGCCGCGGAACTCGGGATGGGCGAAGCAGGCCACCGCGCCGGACTGCTCCAGGCTGAACCGGACCTCGGCGGGGCGGAACGTGGGATTGATCGTCACGATGACCATGCCCGCCAGTGCGGCGCCGCACTGCAGGATCGTCCACTCCGGAACGTTGGGTGCCCAGATCCCGATGTGGCTGCCGACCTCGTAGCGCGCCAGCAGGGCGCGGGCGCAGGCCTCGGCGTCTCGCAGCAGCTCGGTGTAGGTCCAGCGCCGCCGGGCCTCGCGGTCCGCGCAGCCCTCCACGATGGCGTGGCGCTCGGGTGCGGCGGCGACGGAGCGCCGCAGGAGGTCGCCGACCGTGATGTCCAGGACCGGCGGCTCGCCGGGCCCCGCCTCGTACGACAGTGCATCCTCGGCCACGGCTCTCATCGACCTCGCGCCTGGGGACGGCGGCGGATCCGGGGCCGGCGAAGAGTGCAGCCGGACGCAGGGGTGGCGCGCCATCGCCCCACTCGTCGCCGGCCGCGGGGGCGCGGCGGCTCTTTGTGATCCACCATTCTCATGCTGTGGTGGCGACAAGCTAGCAGGGGTCGATCACGCCGCTCAAGACCGCGGCCCCGGCGACGGGCCGGTGGAAGGGGCGAGGCGGGCAGGTCCGGGCTGCTCAGCCCGCGATGGTCCGGTCGCCCCCGAGCACCGCGCCCGCGTCGGCGGGCAGTGGCTCGACGCCGAGCATGGAGCAGGCGACCTGCTCGAGGAAGGCCGCGAGCTCGTCCTGCTCCATGTGGTTGCGGTAGCGCAGCCACGAGTGGACCGCGGAGATCGCCGCGTGGACCAGCACCTGCACCTGAGCGGGGGAGAGGTCCTCGCGAACGGTCATCAACGCCTCCTGCCAGAGGTCGATGTAGTGCCGCTGCTTCCAGCGCAGCCTGCGGCCGTCCTGCTCCGGCAGGTTCCGGGACTCCTGCAGGTAGACCTGGCAGAGGGCGCGCTCGGAGATGGTGAACCGGACCTGGCCCCGCACGAGGGCGGCAAGGGTCTCCGCCGAGCCGTCGGAGGTGCGCAGCGACTCCTCGGCGTCGACGATCAGCCGGTCCACGACCCGGTCGAACAGGGCGACCAGGATCGCCACCTTGTTGTCGAAGTGCCGGTAGACGCCCGACCCGACGATGCCGGCGGCGGATCCGATGTCGGACAGGTTCACGCCGAGGTACCCGTGACGGGCGATCAGGGTCGCGGCCGCGCCGAGGATCCTCTCCTTGCGCTCGGGATCCCGGATGCGACGCTCGGTGCCGGCCACGTGTCCTCCGTCCGCCGTGTCCGGATCGGCAGGGGCCCGGACGCCGGCCATCTTAGCGTCCCTGGTGAACGTGCCTTCGCCCCTGACAGATGCGCCAGTCGTGCTTTACAGCACACCGGCTGGTGGATACGGTGCCGTCGTAGTACATGGGCCTTCACTAAGGACGGGACGCAGGCCTCGCGCTCGACCGGATCGCACCTCGTGCCGGGTCACCCCGGCCACGCCTCCCAGGAGAATCCAATGACGGACCGGCTCCGCTTCGGCGTCTTCCACGCCCCCTACCACCTCCCGATGGGTCAGAACCCCAACCTGGCCCTCCATCGCGACCTGGAGTTCGTCCAGCACCTCGACCGCCTCGGGTTCGACGAGGCGTGGATCGGCGAGCACCACTCGTGTGGGTGCGAGATCATCCCCGACCCGATCGTCTTCATCAGCAACGTCGCCCCACGCACGTCGACCATCAAGCTCGGTACCGGTGTGCTGTCGCTGCCCTACCACAACCCCCTCTGGGTGGCGGACCGGTTCATCCTGCTCGATCACCTGACCCGTGGTCGGGCGATGCTGGGCCTCGGTCCGGGTGCGCTGACCACCGACGCCTACATGATCGGGATCGATCCCCTTGAGCAGCGGAACGCGCTCGAGGAGGACGTCGACGTCCTCATGCGCCTGTTCGCGGGTGAGACGGTGACGCACAAGAACGATCGTTACGAGCTCGTCGAGGCGACGAGCCAGGTGCGCCCGTACTCGGACTTCGAGGTCGCGGTCGCGGCGGTCGCCTCGCCGACCGGTCCGCGGATCGCGGGCAAGTACGGCGCCGGGATCCTCTCGATCGGGGCGACGATGTCCGCGATGGCGCCCGACGGCGTCGACACGCTCGCCCTGCACTGGGACGTCATGGAGCAGAAGGCGGCGGAGTACGGCCAGGTCGCCGACCGGTCCAAGTGGCGCCTCGTGGGTCCGATGTACATCGCGGAGACCCGTGAGAAGGCCCGCGAGGACGTCCGGCACGGGATCGACGCGTGGTTCGAGTACTTCCAGGACGTCCAGTCCGCGGTGCACTTCGAGGTGGCGGGCAAGACCACCGACGAGCGGATCGACTTCGTCATCAACTCGGGCCTCGGCGTCATCGGCACGCCGGACGACGCGATCGAGCAGATCTCGAAGCTGCAGGCGCAGTCCAACGGCGGCTTCGGCGCGTACCTGGTCATGACCCACGAGTGGGCGAACTGGGCGAACACCCTGCACTCCTACGAGCTGATGGCGGAGCGGGTGTTCCCGGCCTTCCAGGGCAGCGTCGACTCGCTCTTCGCCAGCGCGAAGTGGGCGGCGGAGGAGCGCGGCACGCTGGGCGGGGCGCAGATGAAGAGCGTCCAGAACGCCATGGCGAAGCACGCCGAGGAGACCGCGGCGAAGTCCTCGGCCTGAGGCGCCGGACGCGCTGCTCGACCGGGCGGTCGCCCGCCGGTGAGTTCGCGCTGACCAAGGCCCAGCTGCGGCGGGAGGGTGCCGGCCGCATCGCGCGCGGACCCGGGGAGGTGCTGGAGATGGGGTGCCGCCGCGTGGAGGACGGGTGCGCGGGGTCGGCGCCGACGTCGCCGAGCCCGATGCC
>NZ_JACBXB010000350.1 GCF_013870575.1 Pseudonocardia pini | reverse complement strand
GAGCGGGTGATCGGCGTGCTCGTCGGGCTGCGGCGGGCGGGGGAGCCGCCCTTCAGGGCGGACGAGATCCCGCTGCTGGACTCCTTCGCCCAGCAGGCCGCGCTGGCCCTGGAACTGGGGGAACGCAACCGCGCGCAACGCCAGCTCGACGTCCTCGCCGACCGCGACCGGATCGCCAGGGACCTGCACGACCACGTCATCCAGCGGCTGTTCGCCACCGGGCTGCGGCTGCAGAGCTCGCTGAAGCTCGACGCGGGCCCCGAGGTCCGCGAGCGCATCGAGGCGGCCGTCGACGACCTGGACCGCACGGTCCGCGAGATCCGGACCTCGATCTTCGCCCTGCACACCGAGGGCGGCGACGGCGTGCGCCGCAGGCTGCTCGACGCCGTCACGGCGGCCGGGGAGGGCGTGCGGACCTCCGTGCGCACGGCCGGGCCGGTGGACACGGTCGTGCCGCCCGAGGTCGCCGCGCACGTCGAGGCGGTGGCGCGCGAGGCGGTGGCCAACGCGGTCCGGCACGGCCGGGCGTCCGCGGTCACCGTCACCCTCGACCTCGGGCCCGCGGATCTGCTGCTGGAGGTGGTCGACGACGGCGTCGGCATCGCGGAGGGCGTGGCCCGCAGCGGGCTGCGCAACCTCGCCGACCGGGCCGCGGAGCTCGGCGGGTCCCTCGACGTGCGCCGCCTCGGCGACGGCGGGACGCGGCTGAGCTGGCGCGTGCCGCGGTAGCCGCCGTCAGCTGCGGCGCCTGCGCTCGGCGTAGACGGCGGCCTCGGTACGGCGGGCGAAGTTCAGCTTGTGCAGCAGCGAGGACACATAGTTCTTGACGGTCTTCTCCGCGAGGAACAGCTCCGCGCCGATCTGGCGGTTGGTGAGCCCGTCCGCGATCAGCTCGAGGATCCGCCGCTCCTGCGGGGACAGCGACTCGTACCGCGGGTCGGAGGCGGCGGGCTCGCGGCCGTGCCGCAGCCTGTCGAGCACCAGCGCGGTGGCCTTCGGGTCCAGCAGCGAGCCGCCCGCCGCGACCGTGCGCACCGCCCCGACCAGGTCGACGCCCGCCACCTGCTTGAGCAGGTAACCCGCCGCGCCCGCCATGATCGCGCCGAACAGCGCCTGGTCGTCCGAGTACGAGGTGAGCATCAGGCACGCGGGCGGCGGGGACACCGCGGACCGGACCTCCCGGCACACCGAGACGCCCTCGCCGTCGGGCAGCCGGACGTCGAGGATCGCGACGTCCGGGCGCAGTGCGGGGATCCGCGCGAGCGCGCCCGCCGCGGTGCCCGCCTCGCCGACGATCTCGATGTCCGGCTCGGTCTCGAGGAGCTGCGCGATGCCGCGTCGGACGATCTCGTGGTCGTCGAGCAGGAACACCGAGATGGTCATCGTGCGCCCCCTTCGTGGTGGGCCCCGACGGTAGCGGCTCCACGCCCCGGGAACAGCATCCGTGCACGGCCTGCGACCCGAACTCGGTGGGGGAGGCCGGGGCCGGTGGACTACCGTTCCGGTGCGCAACCTTGCCCGATGCGCCCCACCCACCACCACGCTCGGGGGTCCCCGGATGTTGCTGCAGCTGCTGCGGCGCCACCTGCGCCCGTACTCGCGCCCACTGCTCGCCGTCGTCGCGCTGCAGCTCGTCGGCACCATGGCCGCGCTGTACCTGCCCAGCCTCAACGCCGACATCATCGACCGCGGCATCGCGCAGGGCGACACGGGCTACATCATGTCCACCGGCGGCTGGATGCTCGTCGTCACGCTGGTGCAGATCGTCTGCTCGATCGCCGCCGTGTACATCGGCTCGCGCACGGCGATGGGCTTCGGCCGCGACCTGCGCCACGACCTGTTCCACCGCGTCGGCGAGTTCTCGGTGCGCGAGGTCAACCGCTTCGGCGCGCCCTCGCTGATCACCCGCGGCACGAACGACGTCCAGCAGGTCCAGATGCTCGTGCAGGTCAGCGCCACGATGATGGTCACCGCGCCGATCATGTGCATCGGCGGCGTGATCATGGCGCTGCAGGAGGACGCCGGGCTGTCCTGGCTGGTGGGCGTGTCCGTGCCGGTCCTGGTGGTGGCGATCGGGCTGGTCGTGGTGCGGATGGTGCCGAAGTTCCGGCTCATGCAGACCCGGATCGACGCCGTCAACCGCGTGCTGCGCGAGCAGATCACCGGCATCCGGGTGGTCCGGGCCTTCGTCCGGGAGCCGGAGGAGACGGCCCGCTTCGGGGTGGCCAACACCGAGGTCACGGCCGTCGCGACGGCCGCGGGCAGGCTCCAGGCGCTGATCTTCCCGATCGTGATCCTGGTGCTCAACGTGTCCAGCGTGGCCGTGCTGTGGTTCGGCGCCATGCGGATCGACGCCGGCGAGATGCAGATCGGCGCGCTGACGGCCTTCCTCGCCTACCTGCTGCAGATCCTGATGGCGGTCATGATGGCCACCTTCATGGCGATCATGATCCCGCGTGCCGCGGTGTGCGCCGAGCGGATCACGGAGGTGCTGGAGACCGAGTCGTCCGTGGCCGCGCCCGTCAGCCCGATCGCCCCGCCGGCACCCGAGGGGCTGCTCGAGTTCCGGCACGCGAGCTTCGCCTACCCCGGCGCGGCCGCGCCGGTGCTGCGCGACGTCAGCTTCACCGCCCGTCCCGGCGAGACCACGGCGATCATCGGGTCCACCGGTGCGGGCAAGACGACGCTGGTCTCCATGGTGCCCCGGCTGTTCGACGCGACCGACGGCAGCGTCCTGGTCGACGGCGTCGACATCCGTTCGCTCGATCCCGAGGAGCTGTGGCGGCGGATCGGGCTCGTCCCGCAGAAGCCCTACCTGTTCTCCGGGACCGTGGCGAGCAACCTGCGCTACGGCGACCCCGCGGCGTCGGACGAGGACCTGTGGGCGGCGCTGGAGATCGCCCAGGCCACGGACTTCGTGCGCGCGATGCCCGAGGGGCTGGACTCGCCGATCTCGCAGGGCGGCACGAACGTGTCCGGCGGCCAGCGGCAGCGGCTCGCGATCGCCCGCGCGCTGGTCAAGCGCCCGGAGATCTACCTGTTCGACGACTCCTTCTCCGCGCTCGACCTCACCACCGACGCCCGGCTGCGGGCCGCGCTCCGCCCGGTCACGGCCGCCGCCACCGTGGTGATCGTGGCCCAGCGGGTGTCGACGATCCGGACCGCGGACCGGATCGTCGTGCTGGAGGACGGGGCGGTGGTCGGGACCGGCACGCACGCGGAGCTGCTGGCCGCGTGCCCGACCTACGTCGAGATCGTCGAGTCCCAGCTCAGCGCGGAGGAGGCGGCCTGATGACGACCACGGCACCTCAGGGACGTCCGCAGCAGGACGCGGACACCGTCAGCGCCGCCCGGGGCGCCGCGGCCCAGCGCAGGGGCGGCGGACCGCCGTGGGGCGGGGTCGGGCAGCCCGCCGAGAAGGCCTCGACGTTCGGGCCCTCGGCGAAGCGGTTGATGCGCCGGCTCGCCCCGGAGCGGGTCGGCGTCCTCGCCGTGATCGCGCTCGGGGTGGTCAGCGTGGCGCTGACCGTGGTCGGGCCGAAGATCCTCGGGCACGCCACGGACCTGATCTTCGCGGGGATCATCGGCAAGCAGCTCCCGGCGGGGCTGACCGCCGCGCAGGCCGCGGACCAGGCCCGCGCCGCCGGGAACGACACCGTCGCGACCCTGATCGAGAGCCAGGGCGTGGTGCCCGGGGTCGGGATCGACTTCCGCACGCTCGGCCTGGTGCTGCTCGGGGTGGTGCTGATCTACCTCGGCGGCTCGGTCTTCGCCTACGCACAGGGCTACCTGCTCAACGGCATCGTCCAGCGCACCGTGTTCCACCTGCGGCGCGAGGTCGAGGACACGATCAACCGGCTGCCGCTGCGCTACTTCGACACCCGCCAGCGCGGCGAGGTGCTCAGCCGCGTCACCAACGACATCGACAACGTGCAGCAGACGCTGCAGCAGACGATGTCGCAGCTGCTCACGTCGCTGCTCACCATCGTGGGCGTGCTGATCATGATGTTCGTGATCTCGCCGCTGCTGTCGCTGGTCGCGCTGGTGACCATCCCCGTGTCGCTGTGGGTCACACAGGCGATCGCGAAGCGCTCGCAGAAGCAGTTCGTGGCGCAGTGGCGCAACACCGGCATCCTCAACGGGCACATCGAGGAGGCCTTCACCGGACACGAGCTCGTGCGCGTGTTCGGCCGCCGGGCCGAGGTCGAGGAGCAGTTCCGGGAGCGGAACGAGGCGCTCTACCAGGCGAGCTTCCGGGCGCAGTTCATGTCCGGGATCATCATGCCGTCGATGATGTTCATCGGGAACCTGAACTACGTCCTGGTGGCGGTGATCGGCGGGCTGCGCGTGGCGTCCGGGGCGATGAGCCTCGGGGACGTGCAGGCCTTCATCCAGTACTCGCGGCAGTTCACGCAGCCGCTGACCCAGGCCGCGTCGATGGCGAACCTGCTGCAGTCCGGCGTCGCGTCCGCGGAGCGGGTGTTCGAGCTGCTCGACGCCGAGCCCCAGTCGCCGGACCCGGCCGTGCCTGCGGTGCGTGCGTCGCGACGGGGGCGGGTGGCGTTCGAGCACGTGTCGTTCCGGTACGTGGCGGACCGGCCGCTGATCGACGACCTGTCGCTCGTGGCCGAGCCCGGCCAGACCGTGGCGATCGTCGGGCCCACCGGCGCGGGGAAGACCACCCTGGTCAACCTCATCCTGCGGTTCTACGAGCTCGACGGCGGCCGCATCACCCTCGACGACGTCGACATCGCCACCATGGCCCGCGCCGACCTGCGGTCGGGGATCGGCATGGTCCTGCAGGACACCTGGCTCTTCCACGGGACCATCCGGGACAACATCGCCTACGGGCGGCCGGGGGCGTCGTCGGAGGAGATCATGGCGGCGGCGCGGGCGACGTACGTGGACCGCTTCGTGCGGTCCCTGCCGCTCGGCTACGACACGGTCATCGACGAGGAGGGTACCGGCGTCAGCGCGGGGGAGAAGCAGCTGATCACGATCGCGCGCGCCTTCCTCGCCGACCCCTCGCTGCTGATCCTCGACGAGGCCACCTCGTCCGTGGACACCCGCACCGAGGTGCTGGTGCAGCGTGCGATGGCGGCCCTCCGCTCGGACCGGACCAGCTTCGTGATCGCCCACCGCCTGTCCACGATCCGAGACGCCGACCTGATCCTGGTCATGGAGGCGGGCGCGATCGTGGAGCAGGGCACCCACGAGGAGCTGCTGGCCGCGGAGGGTGCCTACCACCGCCTCTACACCGCCCAGTTCGCCGCGGCGGCGACCCAGGAGTAGCCCGCAGCCCCGCGAGCCGGACACCACGGGGGCTCCTAACGACCACGGCCGCGGGACCGGCCGGGGACCTCACCGGGTCGTGTCGAGACACCTTTGCTCTGCCCGCACGGCTGCGGTGCGCGGAGAGGGTGCGCGTCTGGGCTGCAGGGCTGCGGCCGTCCTGCGCGGCCGTCCTGCGCGGCCGCCCTGCACCACTGTTCGGCACGGCCTAGCTGGACTGCTCTGCGCGGCCGGGTTGCGCGGCTGGG